>CALLMA010000013.1 GCA_938008015.1 uncultured Celeribacter sp. | reverse complement strand
CGCCCAGAATGCTGAGCGCTTTCTTGGAGTGAAGGTTTTTCAATATGTAAAAACGAAAAAAGAATGAGGCCAAAAATGTTGATCCCAATGACAGCAATATAAGTGCCAAGTATAGGGATACCAAAGGCATCTATACTTATAACCACAAGTTGACGCCCGATGAGTGCCGCAAATAAGCCCCCCGCCAAAACATAGGAAATAGCCTTGGGTTTAAAGCTTTCATCCACGGCATCAGTGGCGGCAAATCGCAAAAAACCTTGCGAACACATATAGACCCCGAAAAGACAGCTTCCGAATACAAATAACCAAAAATTATGCAAATACATGGCCGTTGAGCAGATGAGGGATCCGCACATGGCACAAAAACACCCCAACCAAAAACCAGCCCTTCTGCCATATTTATGCATGAGGGTTGAGAGGGGGGCTGAGCTTAACATCGATCCAAAGACTGTTGCTGTTATCGGGAGTGTTGCAAGGCAAATATTACTCGCCATTGATTGTCCCGCAAGGCCTGCAACAGTAAAAATCATGACCATCTGAGCCCCCAAGACAGCTTGCGCAACGCATAAAATAATCACGTTTCGGCGTGCTGTTTTACTGAGGTTGTTTGATTGTCTTGGAGTCATAGTCATTTAGTAAAGCCTTTTGAAATAAAACTATAACTTTATTCGTTACTTTGACAATTCGTATTTCTGCTATAAATCTCTGATATTATATAATTACGTATTTTTTAACAGTTTAAGAAGCACATGCCTTTAGGAGATTTCTTCATGGAAGACAGAATTGAAACCATTCAAGATCTGGAGGCTGAAGTTCATTTGCTCATTACGAAGAACGATCTCTTTTCGAAGGCTTTTCATCAAACAGGTATGCCTGGGCTACGGCTGCGCAAAGATGGTTTTGAATCGCTCTTGTCGGCCATTGTTTCACAGCAAGTCTCCGTGGCGGCTGCGCGCTCTATCTGGACGAAACTTAAACATGCCAAGCTAACGGGGCCAAGAAAAATATCATGGGCCAGTGAAGAAGAACTGCGTCAAGCGGGTTTGTCGCGTCAAAAGATCCGCTATGCCAAGGCTCTCGCTGAGGCAAAAATTGATTTCAAAGGATTGCGCAATCTACCAAGTGAGGATGTTGTAAAAATCCTCACCGAAGTGCCTGGGATTGGCGTTTGGACGGCTGAAATTTATGCGATGTTTTCACTAGGGCATAAAGATGTTTTTGCCCCTGGCGATCTTGCACTCCAAGAATCTGCACGCATTCTTTTTGAACTCGAAGAAAGACCCAAAGAAAGGGAATTGCGAGAGATGGCCAAAGATTGGTCGCCTCACCGAGCGGTTGCAGCTCGGCTACTTTGGGCCTATTATCATGTCATTAAAAAGCGCGAAGGAATTTCATAATGGCTATACTGACGAACCACATCAAAGAAAGCCATACGGGGCATGTAAGCTCTGTTGTCGTTTTTTTGCATGGTTATGGCGCGGATGCGAAAGATCTCTTAAGCTTATCAGAGCATATGGCAGAGCATCTCCCAGATACTTTATTTGTTGCCCCAGATGCACCTGAGCGCTGTGTTGGCAATCCAATGGGGTTTCAATGGTTTCCCATTCCTTGGATAGACGGCTCTTCCGAGGAGGAATCTAGAGCTGGCATGATGCGCGCAGTTGAAGAGCTCAATGCTTATTTAGATCATATTTTGGTAGAACATGATTTAGAACCAGAGCAAATGGCACTTGTTGGCTTTTCACAAGGGACAATGATGTCTTTGCACATTGCACCAAGAAGAGAAGATGCTGTTGCGGCTGTTGTCGGATTTTCTGGCCGCATGCTTGAACCTGAAATGCTCGAAGATGAACTGCAAGCCAAAATGCCTGTGCTCTTATTGCATGGTGATCAAGATGACGTCGTTCCGCCGCAATCCTTGCCTCAAGCAGCTGAGGCTTTGCAAACAGCAGGTTTTGAAGAAGTCTACGCCCATATCATGCGCGGCATGAGCCACGGCATTTCACCGGATGGATTAGAAGTATCAATTTCTTTCTTACGCAAACATTTACAATATGAGCCCTTCGAACTTGTCTAAGAGGGAGAAGGGTTTGCGCTCAATACCGCAAGACAATCTAAGATCATATTTCAGTAAGATGGCATAGGAACTAGAGGCAGAGATGAAATAAATTATTCAAAACTGCCACATTCTCGCCACAATTTATTAAGCCAATAGAAAAGCAATTCAGGCAAATTGCTCACATGAACACTGGGGAGTGTGGGTATGTCTAATTTTCAGAAGCTGTCTAATATATTTGTAACTCAAAAAATGAATGACGCCATTAATGGCGAAATGTTTGGCGATATTTACACAACATTTACAACAACCTATAATTACTTCGAAGAAAATGCTGAGTATCGACTTGGCGCTATTCGCTGGCCAGGTGGATCTCTTGCTGAGACAAAAGGCTCCACGCGGCACTCTTATTCACTCACACATGATGAACTGTTTGCTTCAGATGTAAAAGATGTCACAGATCGCAATTTTTCAACAATGCTTGAGCATGCGATTGATCATGATAGCAATTTTGCAACAATTTTACCAACATATACATATTTCAACTCTGCATCGACAACATCTTCAAGCCAACAAAAGGCTGCGCTTGAGAGCTATAGAAATGATTTGGACCTATTTTTTGATCGCCTTGAAAAGGAAGATGGCCATTATGACGTCGTGTCAGATTTTTTTGATCTTGGTCATGAGTTGATTTTGGAAATTGGAAATGAAACCAGCCATTTAGGTTGGTCTGCTGGGCGGTATTCTTATGATTGGAATTACGGAACGCTTGCATATGAAGCCTTAAAAACGACTTCAGACCAGAAATCCATTCAAAATGAGGACGTCAAGATTGCTGTTCAGATGGGTGTGAATGTCGGAGGAGCAGAAAAAATCATTCAAGAATTGGATGGTCGCGAAAGCGGCAAGGATAATGTCTTAAAAGACGTTGATATGCTGGTTTCACATAATGCGCTTGTTTATTCCGCTGACGATTTTGATTTCGCGAAAGAATATGAAATAGTCAAGGCGTGGCAGGATGCTTTTGAGAACGACGGCGATTTTGAGACAAATTTCACCGATGTGCAATTGTATCAATCCGCTTGGAGCGTCGGCAATCATAACTTTGGTGCCAACCTATTAAATGCAGATCTATCTTTAAAAAGTGCAGATGATTTCAATACAAATCAGCAAGCTGCTAAATTAGACGCCTATTATGAAGAAGCTTCTAAGATTGCTGAGCAAGACAATGGCGCTCGCCAAGGAGCGGGTACTTTGGATGTCTACTCGAAATTGATCGCTTTAGGGTACGATAATGCCGCTTTATGGGGGACGGTTGACCCAAGACTGCATTC
>CALLMA010000012.1 GCA_938008015.1 uncultured Celeribacter sp. | reverse complement strand
CGACGTGTTATCCGCGACATCAACCATCGATACGATCCGCATTTCGACAGCATCAGACACATTGATCGTAAGTGGCGAAACAACCTAATCGAAAGCGATCACGCCGCCATGAAGCGGCTCCTTGGCTATCGCCAAAGCTTTAGGTCATTGCGAACGGCCAAGGCGACCCTCAGTGGCATCAAAACCATCCGAACCATCAAACGCAGAGTAATCGGGGTCAGTTCCGGTAGGGGGCAGGATCGTATCATAAGCTATTTTGGCCATCTATATTCACCTGTGATGAGAATATGAGCCCAGCCGAGGGGAGATGTGTGCGCCAGGATTTCTGGCGAGCAATTCAGGCCTGCATGTTTTCTTTTTGCGGTGGCTTTCCCAAGTTGGTCTGTGTTCCAGTAAATAATTATGGCGGCAAGAAGGTTAAGGCCCGCCATACGATAATGTTGACCCTCAGCGGTGCGATCTCGGATTTCACCCTGTCGCCCAATTCGTAACGCGTTCTTTAGCGCGTGATGAGATTCACCTTTATTGAGCCCGATTTGAGCACGGCGCTGCATGTCTACATCGAGCAACCAATCGATGGTAAAAAGTGTACGTTCAACCCGCCCGATTTCACGAAGAGCGATTGCTAAATCGTGTTGCCTTGGATGAGATGCAAACTTTTTCAGGAGTTGGCTTGGGGGCATAATCCCCGCGACCATCGTGGCTGCGCTGCGCAATGTATCTGGCCAGTTGGCCACAATCGTACCCTCCTTGATTTTGCCGCCGATCAGCCCTTTCAGTTCCTTTGGTACGCGGTTCGGATCAAAGACATACAGGCGTTTTGAAGGTAGATCCCGAATGCGGGGAATAAAGCGATAATTTAGCAAAGATGTGACGGCAAAAACGTGATCGGTGAAGCCACCAGTATCGGCATATTGTTCGCGTATATTTTTACCTGCTTCATTCATTAACAATCCATCTAGAATGTAAGGGGCTTCACTCGCGGTTGCGGGGATGTTTTGTGTGGCGAAAGGGGCGAACTGATCGGACACATGGGTGTAAGCTTTAAGGCCAGGTTCGGTGCCGTATTTCGCATTGATGAGATTCATGGCTTCACCTTGGCGCGTAGCAGGAAAGAATTGCCCATCGCTGGAAGCCGTAAAACCTGAACCCCAGAAATGGGCCATCGGCAGTTTTGATTGTGCTTCAATTACCATAGCGAGCGCACGGTTGATTGCATTGCCTTCGATGTGCCAGCGGGACAGCCGTGAAAGCTGAAAATAGTCATGTGTGTTGGTCGCTTCGGCCATTTTCCGCAGGCCCAAATTAAGGCCTTCCGCAAGCAAAACATTCAAAAGCCCAACTTTATCTCTGCAGGGCGCACCTGTGCGCAGGTGGGCGAACGCATCGATAAAACCAGTGGCTTTTTCTACTGCCAGAAGCATATCCGTAATCCGTATATCAGGTAGGTTCTTATATAGATCTAAAACAAGGTCATCCGCCTCAGAGGGAACGTCAGCAGCCAGACGATGAAGTTTTAGAATTCCATTATCAATGGAACCACCAGGAATAGTGCCAGCTTTGGCGGCAATGGACAGACGCTGAATTCCATCATCCATACGTTTCTTTCGATCTTTTAGCCATTCATTGGGGTCGAAAGGAACCGCTAAGCGCGGCATGTTTTTTGCTGCGCCAATCGGCACCAAGGCCTGCTTCAGATCACCGTAACGACGAGAGTGCGCCAACCAAATGTCACCAGACCTAAAAGCATCACGCAAATGGGACATCACCGCGACCTCCCATAGTCGATTGCTGCCCTCTTTGTGTGCCTTGAGGTGACGCAGCCACTTTGAATTGCGTCGCAGAAAAGTGACGGGGCGTGAGATTGTATCCTGGTTCTCCCTAATGATGTTTGCGGCAGCCAGCAACGGTTCAGCCACCCGCTCTGCTTTGATGTCCAGCGCGCACAGCATTCGCGGCGCATAGCGCCTAAATCGATAATACCCTTGCATAACATGGTTCAAAGGTTCCGCGGACATTGTATTACTAAGATGTGCAGCTTTTGAGACAAGGTTTTCGAGGTCACTCCATCCACAAGCCCTTGCAACGGCCGGGTCTAGCGGTGCATTACATTCTTTTGCTTCAATCAAGGCTTCGCCTAAGACTTTGAAGGAACGCAAAGTCTTGTGTAAAGACGTCTTAGCGTTGTCAATTTGAGTGTCGCAAACCTTTTTAGCATCTCGCCATATTTTCCCAACAATCCGATCATGGGTTTCGACCACAGCATCGGCAATTGCAGCGCGCCATTCCACGGCACAGACTGCAAGTATGGCCAGTCGCCGGTCGCTGGAAATATCCCGCAATCCATCTGTAAAATAACGCTCTCCTTGGCGACGCAGGCGCGCCACGCGATGGGGCGGAATACTGTCGAGTACATCGACAGAAAAATCAAAACGCTGCAAAAACTCTAACTTGTCCAGCAATCGGTTTATATCTGCTGTGTTTTTGCCAACTTCAAATTGGCGCAACCAAATAAACCGGCTAATTCGACCATCCACATGCTCGCTTAGCAGAGCATCAAGTTGGCCCTTCATCGCATCACTTAAACGGCCAACGATGCGCGCTTCAATCTGCCGTTCAACAGCGACTAGAGCATCAGCGCACAAGCGCTCTATCACAGACACTCCTGGCAAAATAGTCTGAGTCCGACGACAGTGCTCGATGAACAGTTTCACCAAATCTTCATTGGTGTGAGCAGTTTCCGCTTCGCTCTCCAGCCACACCTGCAAATCGCGAGCGTCTTGCCCAGAAAACATCTTATATCCATAAAGCGACCTCAGATCTATGAGATGTCTTCTACGTGTCACGTCTGTTTCGGCATATCCTGCCAGTTCGTGAGGTTTCACGCCAATCTGGGCGGCGAGAAATTCAGTCACGGATAAAGGAATGATTTCACCTGCGCTCAGCAAGCGGCCAGGATACCGAAATGCGCAAAGCTGAAGGGCAAAGCCGAGTTTGTTATGGGCATGACGTCGTCTGCGGATATGTTCAATGTCCTCATCATCCAAAATGTAGTGCCGCAATAGATCGACCTCATCTGTGGGTAACTCAAATAATGCACTGCGTTGGCGGTCGGTCAAAATATGGCGTCTTGGCATGCATAACCTCCTATTGGCGAGGGTGTTTTAGAAATAAAGGTTTGTCCGTAAGGGGATCGGTCAGCGAACAGTTTTGAACGGACAGGTGAGTTCAGTAAAATAGGGCTCAGATCCATATCATATAGATAGTACGATTAAAATTGCAATTGCGGGGCCTTATTCGTACAATCCGAACATGAATATTACAAAAATCGGATACGCACGCTGTTCGACAGACGGGCAAGATCTATCGGCACAAAAACAAGCGCTCGAAAATCTCGGCGTGAGTAAGGATCGCATCTACACTGATCACGGATTGACGGGCTCGAGCCGTGATCGGCCAGGCCTAGACCAAGCTTTGGCGGCCGTGCGCGAAGGGGACACACTTGTCGTGTCCAAACTCGACAGGCTGGCCCGCTCCGTTCCCGATGCCCGAGACATTGCTGACAAGTTGAAAGCACGCAGCGTGAATTTAGCCCTCGGCGCATCCGTTTATGATCCCAATGATCCGATGGGGAAAATGTTCTTCAATATCCTCGCAACCTTCGCCGAATTCGAAGCTGACCTCATCCGCATGCGTACCCGCGAGGGCATGGCTCTAGCTCGCGCCAAAGGAAAACTGCGCGGCAAACAACCTAAACTATCTGAAAAACAACAAAAAGAACTCGGACGTATGCATGCAACCGGCGAGTATTCTATCAGCGATCTCGCCGAAGTTTTCGCGGTTTCAAGGCCAACCGTCTATCGAACCTTGAGCAGATTAAGAATAACTTAGCCTGAAGAGCAACCGTTAAAAACGCCTTATGATACAATCCTGCCCCCTACCGGAACTGACCCCATATCCATAACCATAAACCTGGTGATCAAGGCGAAATCGAGTTCATCAGCCATTTGTTCGAAGCCGCTTGATTTGTAAGGCAATCTAAGAAAAGCTCTGACAGAAGCAAACTAACGCAACAGTCCCCTTCATTTTAAATTGCAATAGAAACACAAATGACAGCGCTTTATTGAAGTAAATCGATATCCTCTTGAATCACCAAATATGGCGCATCGATCGTCAGGGTATCACCTGAGCCTAAGACATCCCAAACGTTGTCATTGGTAATCGGGTTTGAGGAGTCAGATAGGGGTGCGACATCTGTCAAAGTTGCCGTGTTGATTTGAGGCACTGGCGGTTGCCCGAAGCCCGTGTGCACATCCGATATGGTAATATCTGTTAAGGGTGTTTTGCCTATGTTGGTGATCGTATATGTATATGTTATTATATCACCAACTTTAGCCAAGCCTGATAAATCTGATGTTTTTATGACTGATAAAGCGGGAACGTTTTGGCCTGGATATACAAATAAGCGAAGAAAATTTCCCTGTGGAATATCACGCGCTCCAAAAATGAGTCGTTGATGGCCTGTTAGAGGAATCCAATGAAATCCACGCCCATTGCCGCACATATGTGCAATAGATTCCGCAAGAACTGTGTATCTCGACGTGCAGCTCCCAGCCACGAAAGAAGCTACGCCCGTTCCCGTCCACGTGGCATTTAAAGCCGCATCTGATCCGCCGCGGCTTATAGTGGAAAAAGTAGAAATTCGACTTAAAACATCCGCATTAGTTGAAGAAATATCGTAATCACCCGTTGTCGAAAAAATTCTTAATCTTTCTATATCTGTAAAATTTGCCAACAAAATCGAGGACAAGATGCCGCGCGTACTCGTTGTTAAGGCGGTTATCTGAGGCAGAGCGCCTCGCCCATTCCTATCCTCTGTCGCAACCAACATTGCACCGTCAGTCTCAACATAGGTTGAGAAGTTCGTTCCAAAAACGTTAAAATAATAAACACCGTTTGCTGCAACAGTGTAACTGTCGCCTAGGGACGTAAAGGGATCAGACTGCGTCCCACTCCCCGCGGCATAAGCCATCTGGGAAATCGATGCACAAGCCATTGAAAGTAAAAGTTTATACAATGCATCCCTCCACAAACCATCTTTGTAGGGAGCAATTTATACCAATAAGTTAACAAAAGCTTTAAAATTGTAGCGAATTTTCCAAAAAAATTCACGCGTAAATGGCCTGCGTGCCCCATAAATGTCAGCGCTCATATGCGCTCGATGAGGTGATCTTGCTCTAAAACTTTGCGTACACCTTGAGGGCTCGCGTGTTCACTCTCTTGAGAGAGGCTGTATCGTGCTGTGACGAAAAAAGTTCTGTAGCAAATTTTTCCTGAGTTCGAGAGAAGGGTGTTTTGCGGACGCACTTATGCTGCGAGTTTCGCAAAGACGTCGAAAACGGACTGACCTTTGGAACCGAGTTGTCCTTTGCGGACCATGTGAGCAACCTCAATCCCTTGCAGTGTTGCATTGCATATCATTTGTGGAGTTAAATGAACGGGCTTTTATATGCCCCTAGTTTCTTTGAGCTAACAAAAGAACCCACCAGAGTTTGCCGCGGTCTTCTTGGAACCATGAAATGCCGAGATCGGTCGCATTTTCATTTAAGATTACATCTCGCGTGTCTTCGCGGTTCATCCATGCTGCGAGAGTGGGAATTTCGCCCTCATAAGTTTCCGAAATATTTTCGCCCAAGAGCGATCCCTCATATCCCGCTCTGCCAATGCGTTCGAGGGGGGAGGAGCCATCGGATCCAAAATGCCAAGGGCGGTTTTGTTTGTGCATATCAAGCGCATGGGTTGCGGCGGCGGCGTTGAGATTGGCGTTTAAGGCGACGGGGCTTTTACCCGCTGTGCGGCGGAATGCATTCACAGAATCTAAGACGCGGTATTGAATGGTCGCCGTATCCGCGGAAGAAATGCGGTACACGGTTGGCAGAGGCTTCCCATCTGCCGCCAGCTGAACAGGGGCAGGGGGGGTGCCACAAGCTGTTAATATCATCAAACAAAGACTTAAAACGCTGAATTGACGTAGCATCAAGAGATTCTCCAAACATATCTGCACGTCTATTAACCTGTTATGAAATGAGAAGGGAAGGCTGATGTAAACTTCTAAGAAAAATACTGCTCAATGGTTATATTTTTGCGTCACTCTACGCGCTACAAAGTGCAAAAAGGATCTTGGCGCGGATTTCATCTGCAAAGGATACCGTATTATTGCGTGTAATTCTTTGTAACAATGCTCTTTTCTTGCGGTGGTTCAAATATTCATTTGACACAAGCCTTTCAAAAATGCCTCATTGAAAAACTAATTTATGGTTAACGTGTTTTAAATCATAAATAATTTGGTTGGGTATTTTGGGGGGATTAGCCGACATGGAGAGTCATTTATTGCCTGTTATCTTTGATGGCCATAATGATGTTTTGTCGAAAATACATGGCATGGGTGCGCTTGCTTCGGCGCAGGCGTTTGTCTCTGGCTATGATGCGGCAATTGATGTGCCTCGTGCCAAGGCAGGCGGTTTTGGCGGCGGTTTTTTCGCCGTTTACGTGCCTTCCCCGATGGATTTGGATTTCAAACTCGAAGAGATGATGAACCCGCCTTATGATCTACCACTCCCTCCTGCGATTGCCTCCAAAGAGGCGCTTTCGGTGGTGATGGGGCAGGCGGCGCTTTTGTTTGATCTTGAAAGGCGAGGTGCTTGCAAACTGTGCCGTCGTGTCAGCGATATTCGCGAGGCTTTAGCACAAGGCAAAATTGCCGCGATTTTTCATATTGAAGGGGCAGAGGCGATTGATGCTGATCTCAGCGCGATTGATGTTTTATATGAGGCAGGTCTGCGCTCTCTTGGCCCTGTTTGGAGCCGTCCGACGATATTTGGAAATGGAGTTCCCTTTCGATTTCCGAGTAGTCCGGATATTGGCGCTGGATTAACGGAGCATGGGGTTCGTCTTATAAAGCGCTGCGATGAGCTTGGGATTATGGTTGATGTTTCGCATCTCAATGAAGCAGGATTCTGGGATGTTGTGCGTCACTCAAATAAGCCGATTGTGGCCACTCACTCCAACGCTCATGCCATTTGCCCGCATAGCCGCAACTTGACGGATCAACAATTTGCGGCCATCAAAGAGAGTGACGGCATGGTAGGGCTTAATTTCGCGACGGCATTTTTGCGTGAAGACGGAAAGATGGTGCCTGACGTTCCTTTAGAACAAATTCTCAGACATCTCGATTATATGATCGAGCATCTGGGTGAAGATCGTGTGGGCTTTGGCTCAGATTACGATGGGGCGGTTGTCCCCAGCTCACTTACATCTTGCGCGGATTTGCCGAATTTGAGGCAAGCGATGAGGGCGCATGGGTATGATGAAAAACTCATGGCAAAATTATGCCATAAAAATTGGCTGCGTGTGTTGGAGAAAACTTGGAGGAGTTAGACGCCGCAGCCTTCTTTTGAAGAAAAATATTAAAGGGAGAGATAAAATGAAATTGATGAATAGATTGCTCACGAGTGCGGCAGTTGGTTTGGCCGTGAGTGTGAGCTCATTTGCGGCACTGGCTCAAACGCCTGATAATATGCTGGTGATTGCGCACCGCATTGATGATGTGACAACCATTGATCCTGCCGAAAGCTTTGAGTTTGCCGGCGCTGACATTAGCCGCAATGTCTACGGACGTTTGGTCTTTTTGGACCCAAATGACCTTGATGCAGGGTATAAGCCAGGTTTGGCGACAAGCTGGGATGTGTCCGAAGATGGGAAAACCATCACATTTACAATGCGCGAGGGTGTGAAATTCCACTCTGGTAATCCAGTACGTGCCGAAGATGCTGCATTTTCGCTTCAACGCGCAGTCATTTTAAATAAAACACCTGCTTTTATTCTTAATCAATTTGGCTTTACGGCTGAAAATGCAGCTGAAATGATCCGCGTTGAAGGTGATAAGCTTGTCATCACGACAGATAAAAAATATGCGACATCGTTTTTGCTCAACTGTCTTACTGCGACAATCGGCGGTATTGTCGATAAAGAAACCGTTATGGCAAATGCTGTTGATGGGGATATGGGCAACAACTGGCTCAAAACGAATACAGCTGGATCTGGCCCATATATTCTAAACAGCTGGAAACCCAATGAGAGCGTAACGCTCACGTCAAATCCTGATTATTATCGCGGCGCCCCTGAAATGGAGCGTGTGATTGTGCGCCATGTTCTTGAAAGCGCATCACAACGTCTTCTTTTGGAACGCGGTGACATTGATATCGCACGTAATTTGAACCCAGAAGATATTGCCGGCGCATTGACCGCAGATGGCGTTAAGGTTTCAGATGAGCTCAAAGGCCGTTTGATGTATATGTCTCTCAACCAAAAGCATCCTGAGCTTGCCAAGCCTGAGGTGCGCCAAGCCTTCAAATATCTCATTGATTATGCCGGCATGCGTGACAGCTTCTTAAACGGGCAATATACGATCCATCAAAACTTCCTGCCTGCAACATACTTAGGCGCATCAACGGAGAACCCTTTCACCTATAATGTTGAAAAGGCAAAAGAGTTGCTTGCCTCTGCTGGCGTCGAAAATCTTGAAATCGAAGTTGGCGTACGTGAAGCGCAAGAGCGCATTGAAATTGGGCAATCTTTCCAAAATGCTGCGGCACAAGCTGGCATCAAGGTGAACATCACTGTTGGAACAGCTAAGCAAATCCTCTCGCGCTACCGTGCACGCGAATTGGACGTTTATCTCGGCGCTTGGGGGCCAGATTACCCTGATCCACAAACCAATGCGGGCACATTTGCCTATAACCCGGACAATTCAGACGAAGCGAATGCCACAGGGCTCCTCGCATGGCGCAACAGTTGGGATACGGGCGGTTTGACTGAAAAAACGGCTGCAGCCGTTCAAGAAACAGACCGTGATACACGCATTAAAATGTACCAAGAAATTCAAAGCGAGTTTCGCGAAACCTCTCCATTCGTTGTGATGTTCCAACAGATTGAACAATCTGCGCTGCGCGACAACGTTGAAAATTGGTCTACAGGTCAGGCGATTACAGCGGCTGCCTATTGGCAGGTAACGAAGTAAATGTCTCTAAATGAACAACATACACAGAGGCGCCCTATTCGGGTGCCTCTGGCTGAGAAGCTGTGGCCGTTTTTGCGTGCGAGTGTAAATGTATTCGGCTCAGTTATTGTGACCATCTTTGGGCTTCTCTTAATCACTTTCATCATTGGCCGCGTTATGCCGATCGACCCCGTGCTTTCAATCGTTGGTGAGCAGGCGTCTCAATCTTCTTATGATGCCGCCTATCTTGAGCTTGGCCTTGATAAGCCTCTACTGGTTCAATTTTTTTATTACCTTTGGGATGTGATCCATTTAGATTTTGGCACCTCATTATTAAATGCGCGCCCTGTTACTGAAGATATCGCGCGCGTTTTCCCGGCGACTTTAGAACTGGCTACAATTGGCATCTTCATGGGGATGATTTTTGGCATCCCTCTTGGCGTGCTCGCCGCTGTTCGCAAGGGGTCATGGATTGATCAAATAGCCCGCGTCGTCGCCTTGGTTGGTTATTCGATGCCTATATTTTGGCTGGGCTTGATGGGATTGTTTCTTTTTTATGGCGTTTTAGGATGGGTCGGTGGCCCGGGCCGCGTTGGCATTTTCTATGTTGATATTGTGCCTAGTGTAACGGGGATGATCCTCATTGATGCAATGCTTGCTGGCAATTGGGATGTCTTTAAGAACGCTTTCTCGCATATTATTTTGCCAGCGTCTTTGCTTGGATATTATTCCCTCGCCTACATCAGCCGCATGACGCGCTCTTTCATGCTCGAACAACTCAGCGCCGAATATATCACAACAGCGCGCGTGAAAGGCATGTCCGAATGGGATGTTGTGTGGAAACACGCCTTCAAGAATATCCGTGTTCAGCTGATCACGGTTATCGCATTGAGCTATGCTGGATTGCTTGAAGGCTCTGTTTTGACCGAAATCATATTTTCATGGCCGGGCATTGGGAGCTACATCACAACCGCTCTTCTAAGCGCTGATATGAATGCCGTTTTGGGCGGGACTGTCGTGGTAGGCTTGATCTTCATCCTACTCAATATTTTCTCCGACTTGCTCTACAAAGTCTTTGATCCGAGGGCGAAATAGATGTCTGATACTCAAACACTGCGCCAATGGCTTTTAAGCGAAACCCCGACCTCTCGGCGCCACGCCAAGCTCTCGGCGCTTTATCAAGGCTGGTTGTCTTTGCGCGCCAATACAATGGCAATGATTGGTCTAAGCATCTTGGTCGCTTTGGTTTTGGTGGCCATTACGGCTCCAATCATCTCACCTCATGATCCTTTTACACAAGACCTGAGCAACCGTCTCGCCCCCCTTGGGGCTGAGGGGCATCTTTTTGGCACGGATAGTTTAGGCCGCGATATTCTCTCACGGCTCTTTTATGGCGCGCGCATTACGCTCTATATCGTTGCTCTTGTGGCCCTCATCGCGCCTATTGCAGGGCTTTTGATCGGCACTGTTTCTGGATATATCGGCGGGATAACCGATACGATTTTGATGCGTATTACGGATATATTCCTTGCTTTTCCAAGATTAGTGCTCGCCCTCGCTTTTGTTGCGGCCTTAGGCGCAGGGATTGAAAATGCTGTTTTGGCCATATCTTTAACCGCATGGCCGCCTTATGCGCGGATCGCACGGGCAGAAACTCTCACCATCCGCTCATCAGACTTTATCAGCGCGATAAAGCTGCAAGGCGCAGGCCCTATTCGGATTATTACCAAACACATCTGGCCTTTGTGTATCTCTTCTCTCATCGTGCGCGTGACGCTCGATATGGCGGGGATCATTCTTGCTGCGGCTGGTTTGGGCTTCCTTGGCCTCGGCGCACAGCCTCCTAGCCCAGAATGGGGGGCGATGATTTCAGAAGGTCGTCGTTTCATCCTCGATTACTGGTGGGTTGCGACTGTTCCAGGGCTGGCAATTTTTACCGTTTCTTTAGCGTTCAACCTTTTAGGGGATGGGCTGCGTGACCTACTTGATCCAAAGGCAGGTGAATAATGGAAAATCTTCTTGATGTCGAAAATCTTTGGGTGAAATTTCCAACTCGCACTGGTGTTTTTGATGCTGTGCGGGGGGTTTCTTTCACGCTGGGGCGCGAGCGCCTTGGGATTGTGGGAGAAAGTGGCTCTGGAAAATCCATGACGGGGCGCGCCATTTTGCGGCTGATCCGTAATCCAGGTATTGTTGAAGCTGATCACATCAATTTAGAGGGTGTGAACCTGCTCAAAAAATCAGAAAAAGAAATGCGAGCCGTGCGCGGGCAACGTATATCAATGGTGATGCAAGACCCAAAATTCTCGCTCAATCCTGTGATGACAATTGGGGATCAAATTATTGAGGCCTATCGCCAACAAACCAAAGCCTCAAAGAGCGAAGCCTATAATAAAGCCCTCGAAATGCTCGAGGCGGTATCTATTCGCGATGCGGAGCGTGTGATGCGCATTTATCCACATGAAGTTTCAGGTGGCATGGGGCAGCGGATTATGATTGCGATGATGTTGATCCCCAATCCAGAGATCTTGATTGCAGATGAGCCTACCAGCGCCTTAGACGTTTCCGTGCAGCGGCAAGTGTTGGACATCATGGATAAGCTTGTGAAAGATCGCGGAATGGGGCTGATTTTTATCAGCCATGATCTTAATCTCGTTGCTGACTTTTGTGACCGTGTTTTAATCATGTACTCTGGGCGCATCGTTGAAGTCTGCGACGCGGATAAATTGCATGAGGCCAAACATCCCTACACCCGCGGCTTACTCAATTCTTTGCCCCGCTTAGATGGCAAAGACAAAAGGCTGCAGGTGCTAAAACGTGACCCTGAGTGGTCGAAAACCCCAAGTGTGAGTGGCCGCTTATGAGTATGCTATCTGTTAAGAACTTAAATGTCTGGTTTGGCAAACATTCGAGCCGTGTTGACGCTGTTAAAAGCGCATCCTTTGAAGTGGAACGAGGGCAAAGCTTTGGTCTCGTTGGCGAAAGTGGATCTGGAAAATCGACGATCTTACGCGCGATTACTGGCTTGGCGCCTAATTGGTCGGGTGCGCTCAGCGTGGATGGGGAAGCGATTGAGAAGAAGCGCCAAAAGGCTTTCTACAAGACCGTTCAAATGGTTTTTCAAGATCCTTATGCCTCTTTGCATCCCCGCCATTCCGTCGATCAAGTCTTAAGTGAAACGCTGCATTTGCATGGGTTCACCAATATTGATGCGCGCGTTGTAAAGCTGCTTGATGATGTGGGCTTGGGCCAAAAATTTCGGTTCCGCTATCCACACCAACTTTCTGGAGGCCAACGTCAACGTGTCGCCATTGCACGTGCTTTAGCACCAGACCCCACGCTTTTACTTCTGGATGAACCAACCTCAGCGCTTGATGTTTCTGTCCAAGCGGAGATTTTAAACTTACTGGCAGATATGCGCGAAGAGCATGGGCTGACATATCTGATGGTCTCGCATGATCTCTCTGTGGTTGCGCATATGTGCGACAATCTTGCGGTTATGAGGAATGGTGAAATCGTTGAAATTTTAGATGTTGAGGCGCTGCGCTCTATGCAGGCGACGCATCCCTATTCTCAACATCTTCTGCAAGCCTCAGTGTAACTCCATCCATTGGTGATCCGCGCAAGGTTTGTTGCTCAAGAGCGTGAAGAGGAGCAAAACGTCTCTGTCAAATCCCAATAAATCTGAAGCGATGAAATATCTACCCAAAGGGCCCTCGCGGCCCTTTTGTGGCATCTTGGCAATGTGTTTTATTGTTTTTGCGTGAATTATGAAGATTTAATTAAAAAATAACTTGCCGAAACCGGTTTCGGTCATAATGATTACACTTATGAGGGAGACAAGTCACACGACAAGCCAATTCGCACCACGGGTCACAATTTCAGATTTATCCTCTGAATTGGGTTTGGCCAAAGGGACTGTGAGCCGAGCTTTAAACAATTACGCTGACATTTCAGCGTCCACAAAATTGCGTGTGAAACAAGCTGCCGAAAAGATGGGATATCGGCCGCTTAGCCATGCGCAAGCAATTAAAACGGGCCGCGTGCGTTCTGTCGGTTTGGTTTTGCAAAATTTTGAGCATGACGGGCACCGTCCCTTTTTGGCGGATTTTTTGGCAGGCATCTCAAATGCCGCCAGTCAAGAGGGGTGGACCATGACGCTCGCAATGGCCAATTCCGAAGAACACACGCGCGATACATTGGCGCGCTTGGTTGATGAGCGAAAGGCCGATGGCTTTATCTTGCCGCGCACCTATTTGAAAGATGCGCGCATTGACAGTTTGCGCGAGGCAGATGTGCCGTTTGTTCTATATGGCCGAACGGAAGATCAAGCTGGTTGTGCATGGTATGACATTGATATGAAAACGGCTTTTGAACAAGCTGTGACACAATTAACAAATCTGGGCCACCAGCGTATTGCTTTTTTGCCTGGTGGAGACGGGTTTACATATTCAAAAATCCGCTACCAAGGCTATGTGTCGGGCTTGACCATGAATGGGCTGTCGTATGAGGCCTCATTGGTTGGAAAGGCCTCTGTGGATCAAGGTTCTGGATATGAGAATACAGGTCAATTGATGGCGGCAGCACAACCCCCAACCGCGTTTATTTGTGCCGTCGATCAAGCGGCTTTGGGTGTGTATCAATGGGCCTCTGAGCGCGGATTGCAGATTGGGCGAGATATTTCGGTGATCTCATATGATGGCATACCCGAAGGGGCGATGATGACACCACCACTGAGCACTTTTGCCGTGGATAATCAAACCGCAGGCGCGCGGTTAACGGAATTATTGATTGCGCGCATACGCGGCGCGGCGCCTGAAAATTTGCGTGAATTGGGCCCTGCGACGTTTTTGAATCGTGGCAGTCATGGGCCCGTGTCACCTGCAGGGCACATGTGCCAAAAAACAACCGTTTCAAATTAAAATTAGGGGAGGACCTATAATGAAACATACACTCACAAAACACCTGTTATCAGGGGCCGCGATGGCTTTAGCACTGGCAGCAACGGGAGCATCTGCCGATTCCATTCGGTTCTGGACAACCGAAGAGCAGCCTGAGCGTTTAGCCAAGCAACAAGAAATGGCAGCTGCGTTTCAAGAGCAAACTGGGACGGAAGTTGAAGTCATTCCTGTGACTGAAAATGATCTTGGCACGCGTTCTACAGCGGCCTTTGCTGCGGGTGATTTGCCTGATGTTATTTACCACACGTTGCAATATGCTTTGCCTTGGGCCGAGGCGGGTCTGTTAGATAGCGAAGCGGCCGGTGAGGTTCTTGAAGGATTAGGCAAAGAGACCTTTGCGCCGGGGGCTTTGAAAATGGCTGCCTTTGATGGGGGCATTGCTTCTGTTCCTGTTGATGGGTGGACGCAAATGGTCGTTTACCGCAAAGATCTATTTGATGCGCATGGGCTGTCTGCGCCAAATACTTATGCGGATGTTTTGGCGGCGATTGAAAAGCTTCACAATCCGCCAGAGATGTACGGCTTTGTCGCACCGACAAAAGTGGATGAAAACTTCATGAGCCAAGTTTTGGAACATGTGTTTTTGGCCAATGGCGTAACGCCGGTTGATGGCGAAGGTTTTGCGCCATTAGATGAAGCGAAAACAATCGAAGTTCTTGAGTTTTATAAGGGTATTGTTGATGCCTCTCCTCCAGGTGAGCTCTATTGGAAGCAATCGCGCGAGCTCTATTTTTCAGGCCAAGCCGCGATGATCATTTGGTCTCCGTTTATCTTGGATGAATTAGCCGGCCTTCGCGATAGTGCGCCACCCACAATCAATGAGGATCCAACGTCGCGTGATTTAGCAGCAGCGACAGGCATTGTAACCAACTTTGCGGGCCCATCAAATCCTGATGGTGCGGCATGGGGCGATGTGCGCTATTTCGGAATTACTTCAGACGCAGATACTGATGCGGCGATTGATTTCGTGAAATATTCGCTCGACGAAGGCTATGGCAAAACATTGTCGATCGCACCTGAAGGGAAATTCCCAGTGCGCGCAGGCACAGAAGCTGAACCAAATAAGTTCAAAGATCTATGGGCCACTTTGCCGGTTGGTGTTGATCGCAAGGCACCTTTAGGTGAGTTGTATGCGCAAGATATGATTGATGAAATCGTAGGCGGCCTTGATGTGGCACAGCGTTGGGGTGTGAGCGAAGGGCAGCTTTCACTTGCGTCTAAAATGATCAACAGTCAGGCGATCAACCGCATTGTACGCCAGTTCACAGATGGTGACATCGGCGGAGCAGAAGCTGTGGCTGCGATGAATGATGCTTTGGCGAAAGTAAACTAATCTAATGTGATTGGCCTCATTTATGGGGCCAATCTCTTCCCGCTTTGGGAACTCTCATACATTTTAACAAATGATTTTAAAAATTGCTTCGAGATGGAGGCTATTTATGTCTGATTTAGGGTCGAATTTAGGTCCGCCGACCAAGCGCGGTGCGCTGGCCAAACGTGAAGAACGATTGGCTTGGGGGCTGTTGTTGCCGACAATAACGGTTGTCTCTTTAGTTGTCATCTTGCCGCTTTTGGCAATCTTTTGGATTTCGTTTAAACCAGTCGGATTGGCTGATTTGCGCCCTGTCGCGCCTGTGGTGCGAGAGGATTTGCGTAACAAAGGCGATGGGGATCAAGCCATCCGCTACCGTATTCAAAACCGCAGCCAAGATCAGACCATCGGCGAGGTCAGCTTTACAGATGTGATACCAAGTGGCGTGACATTAGGTGAACTTCCAACACAATGTTCACTCAATGGTGCCGCTTTGTCTTGCATCATGGGGGATCTGGCGCCTGGATCGCGCACCACTTTGCTTATACCCGCCGTTTTGGATGGCGATCTGGATGCATTAGAAGATGTGCTCGAAGATGACACTGAGCCAAAGGCCGTAGGAACTGCCAATAATATCTTGACCAATATGGAGTTCACATTTGAAAATTTTGCACGAATTTTCGATGGGGATGAGTTTTGGGGCGTGTTGGGCGTAACGATGTTTTATACAGTCGTTGGCACGGTTGGCGCTTTGGTGTTTGGGCTCTTTGCGGCACTTCTATTGAACAAAGAGTTCCGCGGGCAAGGCATTTTGCGCGGGCTTTATTTATTTCCATATGTGGCCCCTGTGATTGCGGTGGCATTTACATGGGTTACGCTTTTTGATCCGTTTTCAGGCTCAGCCAATGCGCTTTTGCTCCAAATGGGTGTGAGCTCAGAGGCGATTAACTTCTTTGGCGACAGGCCTTTGGCGTTGATTATGGTCACGGTGTTTGAGATTTGGCGGTACTTCCCACTCTCGTTTTTGTTCATTTTAGCGCGTATGCAATCAATTGATACAGATATGTATGAGGCCGCAGATATGGATGGGGCATCGCCGTTTCAAAAGTTTTGGTTTTTATCATTGCCCCAACTTTTAGGAATTTTATCCGTCTTATTTTTATTGCGCTTCATTTGGACGTTCAACAAATTCGACGACATCTTTTTGCTGACAGGCGGCAATGCGGGGACGCGGACATTAACAGTGAATGTATATGAGCAAGCTTTTGCGGTTTCAAATATCGGAGCAGGCGCTGCGGTGGCCGTGGTCATATTTTGCTGCTTGCTGCTGTTTTCGGTATTTTTCTTCAAATATGTCAATCAGGAGGAGGGGGTATGAGCATGCATATCAAACAAGCCTTGCGCCGTGCCTCCGGCATAAATTTATTAGATAAGATGAGCGGAGGGGCGAGATCATGAGGCATTTACGCTTTGGATTTATAGCAGCGCCTTTGATTGGTGCGATTTGGATGGTTGTGATTGCAACAACAGTTGCTGTTTCCATGTCATTTGCAACGGGTGAAGCCTTTCGCCCACAAATATTACTGTCACTGATTTGGGGGGCGCTTAGTGGCGCTGCGATGATGGCTTTGGGACGCTCCATCGCGATTCAAATTGCAGTAAGCACAGCCGTTGTGGCTCTCACGCTGATCGGATTTGGACCGATCGTATTGGGCGAAACCACCTCTGGCCTTGCGCGCATCTTTGGCGCGGTTGCATTGGGTGGAGGTTTTGCGATTTCTGTGGCCTCTATGTTCTTAGAATTTCACAAAGGCGCCTTAACGCGGCATGAGTTTGAGGATGGGGTCATCCGTTTTTTAACGGGCTTTGGTTATATCTTTTTTACAGCCATTGTTTTGATCCCATTTTATGTGATGGTGATGACCTCGTTGAAATCTCAGCAAGCGCTCCTTCAAAACCCTCTTGATTTTTCAATTGACTTTTCAAAAGGTTGGGGGCTTTTTCGTAGCTATTCTGAGCTGTTCTCGGACTTTGGATTTGGCGGCTATTTATGGACGTCGTTTTTAGTATCCGTATTGACGGTGCTGATCACTTTGGCTTTTTCTATCCCTGGCGCTTATGCTGTGGCGCGCTTACGGTTTAAAGGCCAAGCGGCGTTTTCACGTTCAATTTTGTTGATCTACATGGTGCCAATGATTGTGCTGGCGCTGCCAATTTATATTGCTTTCTCGATGACAGGGCTTCGTAATACATTGTTCGGGATTGTTATGATTTATCCTGTGACGACTATTCCTGTGGCTTTATATATGCTGCAAGGCTATTTCCGCGGGCTTCCGGCCGAAATTGAAGAGGCGGGCCTTATGGATGGCCTTAGCCGATTGGCGGTGATTTGGAAGATCACATTGCCACTGTCTTTGCCGGCAATGGCTTCGGTGTCACTTTATGTATTTATGATCGCGTGGAATGAGTTTTTATTGGCATTTATGTTGCTTGATGATCCCTCAAAATTCACGCTGACCCGAGGCATTGCTTCACTAAATTCATCTGAAATACCGCGCCAACATTTAATGGCAGGCGCCGTGATCGCCACAGTTCCGATCATGCTGCTGTTCCTTGGGCTCGAGAGATTTATGACCAAAGGTTTGACCGCTGGTTCAGTTAAAGGATAGCCCCATGTCAGATCATCAATTTACCAAACAATCGGCTGGTGCAGAAAGCGAGCCAAAGGAGACCTTTGTGGACTATAATGCTTTAGACGCAGAGGCGCGTCGAATTTTGAACTTGAATGACCGCGGTGGATATACCGTCCCAACAGATGGGCTTTATCCCTATCAATGGAATTGGGATAGTGCGTTTGCGGCCTATGGTTTTGCGCAATTTAATATTGATCGCGCATGGCAAGAATTAGAAAGCTTGATGGCGGGGCAATGGGCATCGGGAATGGTGCCACATATATTGTTTCATAAAGAAGATGCCCGGTATTTCCCTGGGCCGGATGTTTGGGGTGGCGTTGGCCCGATTCCATCGTCTGGCATCTCTCAGCCGCCTGTTGCCGCGACTTTTGCGCGCCGCGTCTATGAGATGGATCCCCTTGCAGGAAAAGAGCGCATGTCTGCGATTTATGAGGGATTACGGCGCTGGCACCAGTGGTTTTTGAAGTGGCGCACAGATGAGAACGGTGCAATTTGTGTCACCCACCCGTGGGAAGCAGGGCGTGATAACACCCCAGAATGGGATGGGCCGCTAAAACGGATCGATCCCGTTGGTGTGGGCGAATATAAACGCCGCGATACATCGCATGTAAACCCAGAGATGCGACCCACTAAATTTGACTATGACCGCTATATTTGGCTGGTTAATTTGGGTCGAAATTTGGATTGGGATGACGCAAAGCTGAAAGAGGCTAATCCGTTTCGTGTAGCCGATCCTACTATGACGTTTTTGCTGCTGCGCGCTCACCGCGATTTACAGGCATTGGGAGAGGCGTTGAACTTGCCAACAGATGGTATGGATGCGGATATTGCACTGCTTGAGGCCGGCGCGCGCTCACTTTGGAACCCAAAGTTGCAATGCTACGATGCTAAAGATGTTATGGCCGATGAATGGGCAGGGTGCGTGTCTTCGGCATCCTTTTTGTGCTGGGGCGCAGGCATCGAAAATGAGCGCATGGTCGCGCACTTCGATCGGGTGATGCAGGCCGTCAAATATGGTGTGCCGAGCCATGACCCCCATAGCGACAGGTTTGAACCCAAGCGGTATTGGCGCGGGCCATCTTGGGCTATTGTGAATTATTTAATCGGCACAGGCATGGAGCTCTCAACTGACGCCGATGTTCGCGCACGCGGGCGGGCTTTGGCGGAGAACACGCGCGAGGCGATCGCGAAATTCGGTTTCGCAGAATATTTCGATCCGCTCACTGGAGAACCCGCAGGGGGATCAACATTCACTTGGACCGCCGCCGTCTGGCTCGGCTGGGCCTCACCTACTGTGAAAGGATAAGTCATGGGATCTATTACACTTGATAATGTAGAAAAATGGTATGGATCGGCACAGGTCATCAAAGGGGTTGATCTGGAGATTCAAGATGGCGAATTTGTGGTATTTGTCGGGCCATCTGGATGTGGGAAGTCGACGTTGCTACGCATGATTGGCGGGCTGGAAGATATCAGCCGCGGCGCGATGCGAATTGATGGTGTTGATGTGACAGATCAGCCGCCGTCAAAGCGTGGTTTGACAATGGTATTCCAATCTTATGCGCTCTACCCTCATATGTCGGTTGGCGATAATATGGGCTTTTCATTGAAAGTCGCCGGCGTACCGCAATCTGAGATCAACGCGCAGGTTTCCAAAGCGGCGGAAGTTTTAAAGCTCACCGATTATCTCGAACGTCGCCCGAAAGATCTCTCTGGCGGGCAACGTCAGCGCGTGGCCATTGGCCGCTCAATCGTGCGTGATCCCACGGCGTTTTTGTTTGATGAACCTTTATCTAACTTGGACGCGGCACTGCGCGTTGAGATGCGCTATGAAATTGCAAAGCTGCATCAATCCTTAGGGCGTACGATGATATATGTAACCCATGATCAGGTTGAAGCTATGACATTAGCTGACCGTATTGTCGTCTTAGAATTTGGTAAAATCGCTCAGGTAGGCACGCCGCGTGAGCTCTATGAAAATCCAGCAAACCTCTTCGTGGCGCAGTTTATCGGCTCTCCCAAAATGAACGTGATGCCGTGTTCTGGCACGGGCGATTATACTCTGCCTGGTGGGCGCGGTGGCAAAATGAATGCAAGCGGAACGGCGGCGCATTTAGGCATTCGTCCCGAACATATCACCATAGGTGCTGTTGGATCAGGGCAAATTGACGGGACTGTGGATGTGGTTGAATATTTAGGGGCGGATACTTTTGTTTTGGTACAAACAGAAGAATGCGGCCAAATTACAGTGCGTGTCATTGGCGATTCAGACCTCAAGCCAGGCAAAACAGTAGGCTTGTCATTTGATTCATCAAAACTGAGCTTCTTTGGTAAGGATGGGCTGGCATTAAAATGATAGGGGGCAGCGATCTCTTATTGTGTAGTGTTGCGTTGATACACATCCTTCGTAAAGTTTGCACGGAAGAAGTTGGTCTACTTGACATTGATCTCTGTTAAGGTGTATTTGATTCGGCATTAATAGCGATTTTCCCCTCTCTATGCAGGGTAAATGTGGCAAGTTGGATGCATTTTATGCTCTAACAGTTCAATAAAAATAATAATTTTCACGTTGCGTAAAGCCATGCTCGCCGCCAAGACGTGATAAAAAAATGCGATGACAGAGACAAAACGGAACAGGGAGATGACGACGGCTTTTCGGGCGATGACTTCTTTTTAAAGTAATCATATGTAACTGCCCTTGTGTGAATTATTAAATAAAATCAATTACAAAATCAACAAAGCCGCAGCCTAATAAAATTATACAGAACAGTATGCCTTCTCATTTGAGGGTAATAAGATGATAGCGTTTTTGCTAGTAGTCTTGAGATGCTTGTATCTGCCGCGCCATCAATTGGCCTATAGGATGTCACTGCCACTGATAGTGACGTCATCCTATGTCTATTCCTATTGCAAAATTTTAAAAACTGTGTTAGCAGAAACACTGTGTTAACTGAAACAATGTAAAGCTATTTGCAAAAGTTTCAAATACGGAGTTTTGCCTTGAGCACGCCAAATGATGACGCAATTGTTGGTACCGATGATGACGATATCGTAGATGCTCTTGCGGGCGATGATACGGTCACGTCGTCGAGAGGATCGGATACGATAAGAGGCGGAGACGGCAATGATACATATGTTGTCTCGGCAGAAATAACGCCGCTTGTCTTCGCTGTCACAGATGGCGGTGCTACTCAGGTATCGATCATTGGGGATATCGATGGCGATGGCCTCGATGACTTTGTGATCAGTGACGCTTTTCACACATCCAATTATTATTACGCCAATGGTCTAACGGTCGTTGTTTCCTCACGTGATTTGCTGGCCGCAGATGCCGCAGATGGTACGATTGATGGGAATGTTGATATTGAAAACGTCGTTGCGCAAATCAACGCTTCATCAGACCCACACTCATTCCAAATATTCGGACCAAATGCATATTATGCATACGCAGGCGAAGAGGTAAACGCTTTAGGTGATCTGGATGGTGATGGGGCTGTTGAATTTGCTATCGTGTCCAGTGGGGACCGCTTTTATTATACCACTCCCTCCATAACAATTATTTCTACGGCTGATTTAGATTTTCTTGATGATCAGAGTTCATCAAATGATGGGGCTATCGAATTTGATGATATAAGCAGCGGGCCCAATTCCTACATCATTTCAGGGGGCTTTCCTCTGTTTGCCTCCGCGCCTTCTATCGACATTTCTATTGAAGGTGGCGTGGATGCTCTTGGCTCAGGCGAAGATGATTTTGGCGTCCTAATCACAGGCTCAAGAGTAAATGAAAGCTTTTTAACGATTGTCGCCTCAGACGACTTGGCGGGCCTAGATGCGAGCTCTGGCACAGATAATGAAATTGCGTTTCAAGATCTGTTGGACTTAAATGGTTCATCAAACTCATATAGCTTTGTTAATGGTGATATTCTTAATTTTAGCTTTTTGGAAGATGTGGACGGTGATGGGAAGTCAGAGCTTTCTTTTGGCGATCGTGCCAATACGTTCATCATTTCAAGCCAAGATTTGGTCCATTTTGATACCAGTGGCGGCACAACTACCGCAGATGGCTTCATTGATGTTCAAGAAATTCCAGGCCTCGTCGCCACATCAAGCAACAGCATAGTTGTTTCAGATACAAGTGGCCCAAGGGTTGATGGTACGAATCTCAACATTGGGGATTTGGACGGCGATGGCATAGATGATTTCGCCATTTCTGCGTATGATGACTACTATTATGTCGCAACCATGACAATCGTTGCATCGAGCGACCTTGCGGCTTTTACCGAGCCAAGTGGCATCATCGATATAGCCAACCTTGATCCGGTCAATACCCCCAATTCGTTCAAATTTACGACAAGTACCTATACAAGAGCTCTTACATTTGAGAGCTTAGGCGATCTTGATGGCGATGGCGATATTGAGTATTTTGTAGGATCATCCCAGGATGGTTCATTCATCATTTCTGCGAGTGATTTAAGTGCAATCGATGCCGATGGCGATGGGATTATTGATTTATCTGAAAATTCTCCATCACGTGCTGACATTGTTGCCGCCCCCGAGTCTTTCGCATTTAGCTCTGGCGCCGGCAATTACTTTAATACGCCAACATTTGACGTCCTTGAAGGAGATGGGTCAGAGCCACCCTCAATTCTTTTTGGCTCTTCCAGATCAAATAGCGCATTTATTTTTAATAATGCCTCCAATCTCGAAGCCGCAGATGCAGCTGATGGTGTTTTAGATGGCCGTATTAATCTTGGTGCGTCTTTAACGCAAGCTGGGCCATCCGTCGTTGTGAGTGTTGACAATAATGGTGATGGAACTGTTTTTAAAGCCGGTGTTGGCGTAGATACCGTCTCTTCAGTTGAAAGCTTTGTTGCTGGAGAGGCCCCGAGCAGCATCGATGCAATTACACTCACAGAAGCCATTCACACATCAGATATTGGCAGTGATCTTGATACCGCGAATGTAGTCGGAACATATACGACAGCATCAGGCACTGTAATTGCCTTCGGTGGATCCGGCGAACCAACCCTCGCTACCTTATTGGCCCAAAGGGATGCGGGCACTTTGGAATTTGGATCGGTTCGCATTACCGGTGGCGATGAAACGGGTACTATTGGTAATATTAGCTTCGAGAATTTCGAAACTATTAATTTCGAATTAGCTTGTTTTGGTGAAGACACATTGATTCAGACGGAGAATGGGGACGTTAAAGTTCAAGATCTTTGTATTGGAGAGAAGGTACTCACACTTGATAATGGCTATCAACCGATCAAGTGGATCAAGAGCAAAAGCCTTAATAATTCTCAACTTGAAGCAAAATCTAGCCTTCGCCCTATCCGCATCAAACAAAACGCATTGGGCAAAGGCTTCCCAAGCGAAGATTTGATTGTGTCTCCTCAGCACCGTATCTTGCTACGATCCAAAATCGTGAATCGCATGTGTGGATCTTATGAGGTTCTAATCGCTGCTAAAAAACTTCTGCCTTTATCTGGAGTATCAATTGCTTATGATGTGAGCGAGGTCAAATATTACCACTTCTTATTCGACGATCATCAGATTGTGTATTCCAATGGCGCCTTGACGGAAAGCCTATTTACGGGCCCGCAAGCTCTTGAAGCCGTGGGACAAGAAGCCAAAGACGAATTATTGGAGCTTTTTCCAGAGCTTTTCCACGAAGATTTCATTGCTGAATTTGCTCGCCCGGTTATATCGAAGAGCAATTTGACGAATAAAATAATTTCAAGGCATCAAAGTAATAGAAAATCAATGTTTTCTTATTAATTTTAAACCTGATAATTTTCTCTCTATCTTTTGATTGGTAATTTATGACTGATAAAAATCCAGATCCCAAAGCAAAACCTTTCAGCTTCACTGGATCTCGCACACTCGCATCTTGGCTTAATTCAGTCAAAATGTCTTTTGCTTTTACAACATACCAAACGGGGCGTGTCTTCACTGTCGGCGTTGAAAAAGATGGTTCACTGGCGATCAGCGAGCGCGCGTTTGCTAGAAGTATGGGATTGGGCAAGCACGACAATGGCATGTGGCTGGCCTCTCTTTATCAGCTTTGGCGATTTGATAACTTCCTCGAAAAAGGCCAAATTTTTCGTACAAGCGATGCACTTTATGTGCCGACAGAAGCATATACGACCGGCGATGTTGATATTCATGATATCGGCACCATGGCAGATGGGTCTCCTGTTTTTGTCGTAACACGGTTCAACTGCCTAGCAACTTTAGAACCTGGCAAAAGTTTTAGGCCAATCTGGAAGCCGCCGTTTATTGATCGCCTAGTTGCTGAAGATCGCTGCCATCTCAATGGGATGGCAATGAAAGATGGGAAGCCAAAATACGTCACCTGCGTCTCTAAATCCAACGTTCTTGACGGTTGGCGCGAGCATCGCAATGATGCTGGCGTCGTCATTGATGTCGATACCAATGAAATCATCGCAGATGGTCTGTCGATGCCGCATTCTCCACGCATTTATAATGATGAGATTTGGCTCATCGAGTCGGGTACAGGGAATTTTGGTAAAATCGATAAAGACAGCGGCACATTTGAGCCGGTTGGCTTTTTGCCGGGCTTTGCGCGCGGGTTTTCGATTGTTGGGGATTATGCCTTCATAGGGGTTTCGAAGCCACGTGAAAGTTCAAACTCATTTACAGGGCTGAGACTAAACGATCGGTTAGAGGCAGAAGGCATTCAAGCTCGATGTATGGTTGGGATTGTGAATTTAAAAACGGGCGCTTCAGAGAATTTCCTTGAAGTTCATGAACCTGTTACAGAAATTTATGATGTGCAAGCTTTACCTGGCGTCAACCGGCCGAGCATATTAGGCACTCACAAGCAAGACATAAGGCATATTTTAAACCCTGCCCAAACTCTTTAAAAACAAAGGCTTGCATGATTCAGATTGGCGCGTGCAAAAGGACGCGACAATCTTTGAGATGTTGGAATGCCGAGGCGCATAGCCAGCCACATCTCAGAGTGATTTTAACTCTGACATCAGAGTATCCGCAATTTTTTCTGCGAATGTATTTGTGCGCCAAGTAAGTAGGATGCGCTGATCATATTCAGGGGGCAGGGGCACTAATGGTATGTCTTTTGTTCTTTCAGCCACATAAATAGGCAGGACGCTAATAAACTTGTTACTTTGAACCATGGATACAATAATGGGCAAAGAATCAATTTCAATGAATTGTACGAGGGCGCGCCAGTCTGGGCCTGCTGTAGAATCCAGGTATGCTTCCGTGCGCTGCCGCAGCCCACTCCGACGAGATTGTACCACCATTGGTTTGTCGCGCAGCGCGGCACGCAATTGATCTTTTCTCGATATATTCCCACATAGATTACAACCAAATAATGCGACAGGGTCTCTAAGTATCTCAGTCTGTTTGTAAAAGCTTTCACGCAAACGGGCATCTAAAAACACGCAATCAAATCGGCCATTATCCAAGCCGAGCAATAAATCATCTGCGAGTGTTGAGACTAATGAAAATCTATATTTATTGCTAAAATGCAGATGCGTACTCAGCTGCGCTAAGAGGCGCGCCAAGCCTCCTTCTGGGAGGGAAGGGGTGACCGAGCCCAATTTTAGCAAGCGAGAACTGCGCTCTTGAATAGGGTTTATCTGCGCAGAGAGCGATCGCCAGCTTTCTTCTAAATCGGAAACGACAGATAAGAGAGCCCGCCCTTCATCGGTCAAGGACAGACCTGATCGATGGCGTGTCGCGACGGTTAGGCCGAAGCGACGCTCAATTTGCGCGATTTGGCGTGTTAGTTGCGGCTGATCTAAGCCCATATGATTGGCTGCGCGGCGGATCGAGCCTATTCTTATGGTCTCAGCGACCCTAAATAATGCTTTAATATTAACAGATTGGGTGGGTAGCTGTTCGGCATCGCATTGGTGAAGTTTTTGCAATAATGCGGTTATATGTTCCAAAGTTGGTCGGCATCGGCGCCCCTCTAGGGTCAAAGCGAGCCCTTTTTCGGTGCGTCTTAAAAGTGTAATGTTAAGTTCATTTTCTAGGCGTGTTAAAGCAGCGCTTGCGCTCGAGGGGGGGCGCTGGAGAGCCTTTGCAGCGGCTCTAATTCCGCCATAACGCATTATTAATCCAGAAAAGATTATTGAAGAACTTCGCATAAAGAACGAACCTGCATATAGTGTACAAAAAATAACATATGACACAGTCATACAAATTTTGTTAGCAAATATTTAACGAATATTAATATTGTTGAGAACGACATGTGTCAGGGCCAAAATTTATTTATCTTTAAAGATCAGCCATCTTTTGATGTGACTAAAATTTTTCAGCTTATAAATTTGCCAAACTCTTTTTGCACAATTTACGCCCCTCCACACCGCAGATTCTTATAAACCCCAGCACTAAGGCGCGATTTCACAAACTGTAATGTAAAATAACTGGAGAAAAATATGACTTCTATCAAAACACTCACACTGGCTGCTATTATAGCAACGTCCACCTCTATAGCAGGCTTTGCCGATGGGGTTGTTGTTTCGTCAAAAATTGACACCGAAGGCGGGTTGTTAGGTAATCTCATTTATTTATCATTAGATAATGCAGGGATTGAAGTTGAAAACAAATTACAGCTTGGCGGCACCCCTATTTTGCGCGATGCAATCTCAGCAGGCCAAATAGATATCTATCCTGAATACACAGGCAATGCGGCGTTCTTTTTTAACGAAGCGAGTAGCCCTGTATGGAAAGATGCAACATTAGGCTATGAGCGCGCGGCGGAATTAGATTTAGCGGCGAATGATATTGTCTGGTTGCCAGCGGCGCCTGCAAACAACACATGGGCCATAGCGCTGCGCGGCGAAGTCGCAGAAGGAAATAATCTCAAAACATTAAGTGATTTTGGCGCGTGGGTCTCGAAAGGTGGCGAAGCGAAACTTGCGGCATCCACTGAATTTGTCACAGCACCTGCCGCTCTGCCCGCTTTCCAAGAAACATATAATTTCACATTAAGCCCTGATCAGCTTGTGCAATTGTCGGGAGGCGATACAGCCGCGACAATCGCCGCTGCCGCTCAGCAGACTTCAGGTGTAAATGCTTCCATGGTTTACGGCACAGATGGCGCGATTTCTGCTGTTGGGCTCGTGGTACTGGAAGATGATAAATCTGTTCAGCCTGTTTACCAACCAGCACCTTTGGTTCGCTCAGAGATTTTAGAGGAAAACCCAATGATTGCTGAAGTGCTCGCTCCGATTTTTGCCTCTCTTGATTTGAATACACTTCAAGAATTGAACGGCCGCATCCAAGTGGGCGGGGAGCCTGCAGAATCCGTGGCGCAAGATTATTTAAACGCAATGGGCTTCTTGAAGTAATCTGCGTTGACCCATTTAGGACACGAAGTGCCCCAATAATATTCAAAGAGTTAGGCGCTGCCAATTTGGCGCCTAACTCACCTATGTAAAACCGGAGGGACATATGGGGACCATAACAACGTCCAAGTCAATATTGCCAGAATCTGTCAGTCGAACGGGTGTATTATTTGCTCTCTTGGGTGGGATTGGTTTGTTTTTACCAGCGGTCCAATTCAAAGCCAATCGCATTGTGTTAGGTGATGCGATGCGCTTTGGTGAGGCTTTGCCCTTTGTGCTGGGATATGGTTTGAGCTTGATACTCGCCCTCATCCTTGTCGCGGCATTATTGCAAAAAATATCATTGTCCCTGCGGCTCGCATTGGGGCTCTCTGGGTTGGTCATTGTGATCCTATGCCTTGGATTAACAGCGTCTAATTTGATGCAATCTGCGAGCAGAATGGCGCGCGTTTCACCGGCTGTGGGCTTTTGGTTGTTGGTCGGGGCCTTTTCGCTCATGAGTGCAGATGCGTTAACGCGGTTGGCATTGTCATTGCGTGTGCGCTGTATCATTCTACTTGGCTGCATTGCAGCTGTGGCGGCATGTTTGGGGTCGGGTTTGTTGAACCACACATCCGTTATGGTAGAATATAGCGCACGTTCGGAGCTCTTCGTGCGCAGTTTCTGGCAACATATCACCTTAGCTTTTGGCTCTTTGGGAATGGCATTGCTGGTTGGTTTACCTGTTGGAGTGCTCGCATTTCAAACCCCATCTATTCGTTCCGCGATTTTGGGCGGGTTGAATATCTTGCAAACCATTCCATCGCTCGCCTTGTTTGGCATCATGATCCCGCTTTTTAGTTGGGTGGCGAGCAATATTCCAGGTGCGGCGCAACTCGGGGTCGCTGGTATCGGGATTTTCCCAGCTTTGATTGCGCTCTTTTGTTATTCATTGCTTCCGATTGTGTCGAATACGCTTGTGGGCCTCAAATCAGTCGATCATCATGTCCGCGATGCCGCCTTCGGATTAGGGCTCACCAAGCGCCAAGTTCTTTTTCAAGTTCAAATACCTTTGGCCTTGCCCGTTGTCCTAGCCGCTGTTCGCATTGTGTTGGTCCAAAACATTGGTCTTGCTGTTATCGCAGGCTTGATCGGCGGGGGAGGGTTTGGCAGTTTTGTTTTCCAAGGCCTCAATCAAACGGCGCTGGATCTCATACTTTTAGGCGCATTACCAACGATCTTTTTGGCTTTAATCGCAGGGATTGGATTAGATTTTCTTATCGAAGGTCTCGCCTCCTCTCATCATAAAAATAGGAATATGTCATGATCCGTATTGAAAATCTGACCAAAACGTATCACCCGCTGACTGTTGTGAAAAATGTCAATTTTACGGTTGAGACGGGCCAAATTGCTGCTCTTGTTGGGACGTCTGGATCTGGAAAAACGACATTGCTTCGGATGATCAATAGATTGGTTGAACCAACATCGGGCAAAATTTGGATTGGCGATACGGATGTCACTTCCCTAGAGCCTCATCTTTTGCGCAGGCGAATTGGCTATGCAATTCAAGGGCATGGTTTGTTTCCGCATCGCAGTGTTGGCCACAATATTGCAACAGTGCCACGCTTACTTGGCTGGAATGAAACCGATATTTCAAAGCGTGTTGATGAATTATTGGATCTTTTCCAACTCGCGCCAGATCAATTCCGAGACCGCATGCCTCACGAACTCTCCGGCGGCCAACAACAGCGCGTTGGCGTGGCGCGCGCCTTGGCTGCTAAGCCAGAAGTTTTATTGATGGACGAACCTTTTGGCGCGTTAGATCCAGTGATCCGCGCGAAGGCGCAAGCTGATCTGCGAGACATTCAAAGACAACTCGGCACAACCTTGGTGATTGTCACGCATGATATGGAAGAAGCGGTCACATTGGGCGATCGGATCGCGGTCATGGATAAAGGTAATCTTTTGCAATACGGCCCACCTGCCGAGATCCTCAAAAAACCTGCCACAGATTTCGTCAAAGCCTTGATTGGAAAGGGAGAACGCCCGTTTCACTTGCTCTCTTTGACCCGTGTTGCCGATATTGCCGAAGCCGGCAGCTGTGAGGGGGCTCAGGTTTCACCAGACACCTCTTTAAGAGATGCTCTGGCGCAATGCTTGTGGCATGGCAGCGAGCAACTCTCCGTTGAGGGCGGGGGTGTCGTTACGCTCAACGCTCTTCGTGAACATGCACAAGGAGCCACCACATGAGCGCTCGATTAATCATGTTAGCGGTTTTTGGGGTTTTAGTGAGTTTTTTACTATCGCCTCAAAGCTTTTCAGCGCTTTTTGAGCCTTTGACGCAAAACGGCGCGCCGGCCATTTATACACAAACCAATCTACTCAGCCTCACCTTGTCGCATTTGGCTTTGGTTGGCATCGCCGTCTTTGGGTCAACAATCGTTGCCGTTGGATTGGGCGTATTGGTAACACGTCCTTCGGGGCAAGAATTTTTGCCATTAGCCCGCACCATCACATCAGTGGGGCAAACTTTTCCACCGGTTGCTGTATTGGCATTGGCGGTGCCTGCCATGGGCTTTGGGGCAGGGCCAACATTGGTTGCGCTCTTCTTATATGGGCTCCTTCCCATCTTTGAAAACACGCTGACCGCCTTATCCAATTTGCCTCCGGCTGTCATGGAGGCCTCACGCGGAATGGGGCTAACCCGTCGCCAAAGGTTGGTGCAGGTTGAATTTCCGCTGGCTCTGCCTGTCATTTTAGCAGGAATTCGGCTCAGTGCCGTTATCTCACTTGCGACGGCGACAATTGGGTCGACGGTAGCGGCGCGGACTTTGGGCGAAGTTATTATTGCGGGGCTACTCTCTGCAAACACAGCTTTTGTTGTGCAAGGTGGATTGGTCGTCGGCTTGATTGCGGTGTTGATTTATGAAGGCTTTCAACAAGCTGAAAAAATCGCAGCGCAGCGCCTTGGCATGATCTCACGTCGCTAAAATGACGGCGCGCAGGCGCTCAAAACTTGGCTTAGCAGTCTGAGATTGACGACTGCTAAGCGACTGATCTTTTGTTCTCCACGCCATCAATTTGTGATAATCCTAGCAAATGTAATGAAATATACATGCGAGGCTATCATGAGTGCAGATCCGAACGACCTATTTTCGAGAATGCGCAAGTGCACGATTTGCAAAGATTTAGAGCTGGGTCCTAGGCCAATATTTCAACTGAGCCCGCGCACGAAAATCTTAATTGCAGGGCAGGCGCCAGGGCGCATTACCCATGCGAAGGGACGCCCTTTTGATGATCCATCTGGGGAACGCTTGCGACATTGGTTGTCGATTGATCAAGATAGTTTTTATAATGATGCGCGCATCGGAATATTGCCGATGGCAATGTGCTTTCCGGGGGGTGGTAAAAATGGTGATAAGCCGCCTCGAAAAGAATGCGTGGAGGCTTGGCGCGAACCGGCTATGGCCGTTTTAAAAGATGTTGAGCTTACGCTCATCTTAGGCCGATATGCAATCGATTGGCATTTGCCGCATCTGAAAGGCACATCTGTGACAGAAGCCGTACACCACACAGCTTGCGGTGAGGGAGGGGTGTTTGTCCTGCCGCATCCAAGCCCGCGCAATAATCGGTGGCTTTTGCGCAATGAATGGTTTGAAAGATCCGTTCTACCGCGCATTCAAGAGCAAGTTGTTCGCCTTTTAGTTTAAGCTTTGCGCTGAAAACAAATTTTGTGTTTTGTGCGAAAATTCAACCTTCAAACAATCCGATAACTCAGATTATGTATTATTAATCGGAGTGCAAATTACATTAAGGCAGGTGCAACTGCTGGAACTGAACGATAGCTTTCGCGCGTGAATTGGTGCGGTAGTGCCTCAAAATCGCTGAAATATGGGTTTTAATCGTACTTTCAGACAATTCGAGCTGCTGCCCAATTTCTTTATTTGAATAGCCAATGCACATTAATTTAAAGACGTCTAATTGGCGCTTCGTCAGATTATCGATCGGATTAGAAGCCGTTTCAATTTCTGGCTCATCTGAGGGCTGATAATATGATCTTGGTAGATATACCTCACCCTCCAACATCAAAGCAACGGCGCTTTTGAACACCTCTGCATCTGCCGTTTTAGGGATAAACCCATCTGCACCATTTTCAATCACATTGCGGATAATATCGCGCGTCTCATGGGCAGAGACAACGGCCAAGGCGATTTCTGGGCGCAACTTCTTGATGCTTTTAATACCCTCAAAATCATCTGCATCAGGCAACATCAGATCCATTAAGAGCAAATCAATTTTACTCTCACGCGCAAGAATATCCATACCTTGAGATAAGGTTGATGCTTCCAAAAAAGTAAGTTCTTGAGAAAAACTATTCAACAGGTTTTTAATACCAGTTCTAATCAAATGATGATCGTCGATGATTAAAACCGTCCTCATAATTTTCTCCTTTTATCCATCGCGAACACTAACGCTAAGGGCGAAAAATGTCTAGCCATATGAGGTTGCGATTTTATTCGCCAATCTTCGAGGCAGAAAAAATATGGTAATAGATGCGCGAGAAATCTCTTAAAAGTTCATTATGCAAGGAGGATGTTTGCAATGTTAAGACGTCCCTGCCCTCTAAGCGATTGAAGTGGGCGATGCGGCTTTCATCAATCATTTTTTCCAGTTCTTTACGGTGCTTTTGGATGTTTTTCTTAATTTTTTGATCATTATGAAGGCACGAAGCAAGGATAAGGTGCAATCCATTGCGAATGATTGTGATCATATTTAACAGCTCTTCTGCGCCCTCTTCAGAGAAGCGCGAGGGACTTTTGGAATGACTGTCGAGAGTTTCAGCGGCATTGCCGACGAGCTCAGAGACATGCCATAAATTATTAGAAATGAGCAGAAGATTAAAAGCCGTCTTACTGTGATCTTTTGACACATTTTCGCGTGTCATTTCGGTCAAAAATAGTTTCAACTCCTCTTCAATAATGGCCACCCGTAAGCGAAGGTCGCGCAGGGTCGTTAAATCAAGTTTGGCAACTGTTTCAACACTTTGCTGCAAAAGAGAAAGCGCTTCTTCAATGTATTCCGTCATTCGGTAGAGCTCTCTCGTTGCCCCTGTTAAGGCGAGTTTGGGAGAGGAAATAAAGGCTTTATCAAGATGTTTGGTTGTGTGTTCTTGTGAAAGGATTTCTGGGCGAGAAATATAGCGTTTTAAGAGGCACGCACACAGAGATACGAAGGGCAGGAATGTGATAGCAATCAGACAGTTAAACGCTGTATGCAAATGCACCATTATCGCTGGCACAGATGCAAATTCTTTTAGGTATTCTGTTATGAAGGGTAAAAATGGCAAGAGTATAAGGCTTGCCCCCAGTTTAAAACACGCATTTCCTATGGCCGCGAGTTGCCCTTCCCCTTCCGAATTCATGGTGGCCAAAATGGGGGGGATGGTCCCGCCGATATTTGCGCCTAATATCATCACGAGCGCTGTGCCAAATGGAATTAATTGTGAGGCGAACATGGCGGCGATCAAAAGGACGACGGCAAGAGATGAGTGCACAAGCCAGGTCAGAATTGCTGTCAAAAATATCGTCAACAATATTTCATGCTCTAAGGCTGAGAAAATGAATGAAAGCAGTTCGGATTGGCGCAGTGGTTCGGATGAGTTGCGAATGAGACTGAGGGCAATTAGGATGAGGCCCAGCCCCAAGAAAGAGCGCCCGATTTGTCTGCGTGCATAAACCTGAGATTTCCCATGCAAGATAAAGCCAATAAAAAGAGCAAGATATGGCAGGCCAACGGGATTGGTTGATAAAACTTGCGCCGCAATAGTTGTGCCGATATCGGCGCCAAGCATGACGGCAAGAGCGGCTGATAAATCGATCAGGCCTTTTGAGGCGAATGATGAAATAATCAAGGCGGTTGCGGTGCTACTTTGTAGAAAAACCGTAATCAACAAGCCTGTCGCAAAAGAAGAAAGGCGCCCGCGAATGGCGATGGCGAGCATTTGTTGCAATCGATCGCCAAAGGCGCGCATGATCCCAGTGCGCACCATGCGCACCCCCCAAAGCATTAAGGCGACGGATCCCATAATTTGTAGAATGACCAATGAGCCAGAAATTTTACTGCTCCTTAATTATTGTTATCTTGGCGGATATTCTATCTCTCAATGTGATAAAATTTGGCTAAGAAATTTTTGAGTTCGGTCAACTTTTGGTGAATCAAAGAATGCATGTGGTTCATTTTCTTCAACAATCTCACCCTCATCCATAAAGATGACACGGTCAGCAACAGATCTCGCAAAAGACATCTCATGCGTGACACACAACATCGTCATGCCTGTATCAGCAAGCTCGATCATCACATCTAAAACCTCTTTGATCATTTCAGGATCAAGGGCTGATGTCGGCTCATCAAAAAGCATGATGGAAGGGTTCATACATAATGAACGCGCAATTGCGACGCGTTGTTGCTGCCCGCCTGAAAGTTGGCCGGGATATTTATCTTTTTGTGCGCCAATGCCAACGCGGTCCAAATATTTTAATGCTGTCGCTTCTGCTTCCCCGCGCGGTAAATTGCGTGCCCATACTGGCGCAAAACATAGGTTTTCTAAAATGGTCATATGAGGAAAGAGATTGAATTGTTGAAACACCATTCCAACATCGCGGCGAATGCTTGTTATATTCTTCAGATTTTTATCTAAATGCGCATCATTCACCACGATCTTGCCCTCTTGATGCTCTTCAAGATGATTGATGCAGCGGATCAGTGTCGATTTTCCTGATCCAGAAGGACCACAAATAACAATGCGTTCGCCTTTAGCGACTGTTAGATTTATGTCTTTCAATACATGAAAATCACCATACCATTTATTTACATTTGTCATTTCAATCACAGTTTCATCTGCGGCAATGCTGCTTTGAAGTTTAACGGACATATTGATCTCCAATTATAATTATCGGTTCGACTGCGGGCCGCGTTGTTCTAATTTGCGGCCATAAAGGCTCAAACTGTAACAGACGGCCCAATATACAAAGGCTGCAAAAACATAGGCTTCAGCTTGAAATCCAAGCCAAGCTGTATCAAGGGCGGCGCCTTTGATCATGCCTAAGAAATCAAGCAGACCCACGATGATCACAAGCGATGTGTCCTTAAACAAGGCGATGCAACGGCCAACTAAGGGCGGCAAGACATGACGCAGGGCTTGGGGAACAATGATCATCGCAACAGTTTTGGCAGGGCTAACACCGAGAGATAAAGACGCCTCCGCCTGCCCTTTAAGAATAGCTTGCAAGCCCCCGCGCACCACTTCAGCCATATATGCAGAAGAGAATAAGATCATTCCTATCTGAATGCGCAAAAGATTGTTGATCACGAGCTCAGCTGGCAAGAAAAGCGGCATCATGACAGAGGCCATGAATAAGATCGTGATCAAAGGCACACCTCTCAGAAGCTCGATGAAGGTGACACAAAGCACCTTGGTGACTGGGGAGCCGTAATGACGCCCAAGGGCCAGCATGACGCCGCATGGGATCGAAACGATCACACCGACCAAAGCTAACATAATGCTCAGCATCAATCCGCCCCAACTCGATTGATCAACACTCTGCATGCCAAAGCTTCCGCGAATAAGAAATAAGGCAATGATCGGTAGTATAAACCAAGCCGCAATTAAGACTGCGCCGCGCAAACGGTTTGAATACGTTAAGTAGGCCAGTAAGATTAAGGCGATCGCAGAGACCGCGGGCCGCCATGCCAAGTCTTGCGGATAGACGCCAATCATGAGCACTTGGAATTTATCGCCAATGAAGGGCCAACACGCCCCGCCATTTATACGACATATCGCGTCATCGCCGCTGTATGTGGCGTCAATAAACAGCCATTTTAGCAAATCTGGCACAAAAGAAATCAAAATTGCACTTATCAACAAAGTGATCAATGTATCAAACCAGCTGCCAAATAAATTGCTGCGTAGCCATGCAAGGGCTTTGATTTGTGTGCTCGGCGCAGGGCGTGCGGCGGATGGTTTAAATGTGAGTGTTTTATCTGCCATTTTATCTCTCCGCTATCTGTGCACGAGAATTTACAATGTTCATAACGAATGAAATGACTAAATTTATCGTCAAATATATGGCCATCCACATTGCTATGATTTCAACAGCTTGACCATTTTGCCCGATAATCGTCCCCCCAATGGACACCATATCAGGATAGCCAATGGCGACGGCAAGTGAGCTGTTTTTAACAAGGCTGGCATAATCATTTGTTGTTGCAGGAATGGTGACGCGCAAAGCTTGTGGTAGAAGAACTTTGCGCACCACAACGCCCCTCGGGACACCTAAAGCATTCGCCGCCTCTATTTGCCCTGCATGTACGGATTGAATACCACTTCGAACGTTTTCTCCGATAAAAGCGGCGGTATAGATCACCAAGCCAACCAAAAGAGCTGTAAATTCGGGCTTTAAAGATAAGCCGCCTCTAAAATTAAACCCCTTGTAAATTGGGAGTTCGCTGCTCACCGGATTACCAGCAGCGAGATAGGCTAAGCTTGAAATCACAACAACGATTGCAAACCCACCCCAAAATCCTGAAACTGTGCGCCCTGTGCGGTGCTTATATTGGATACTCCAGCGCCAAAAGAAGAGCCCAACTCCCAAAGCGACGGCAACGGCACTTAAAAAGATGCCAAAGCCTTGTTGCGCAATTGGACGCGGCAAATAGACGCCACGATTAGATAAATAGTACCCTTGTGCAATTTCGATTGCTTCTTTTGGGTGCGGCAGGGCTGCGAGAACAACGGTATAGACAAAAAACAAAGTGAGGAGCAGTGGCAGATTGCGCAGGGTCTCAACATAGATCGCCGCACATTTCGAGAGAAGCCAATTATTAGAAACTCTCGACACACCCACAAGAACACCCAAGATCGTTGCAAAGATTATGGCAAGGAAAGAGACCAAAAGCGTATTTAAAATTCCGACCAAAAATGCGTAACCATAGCCACGTGACGGATTATACTCTATCAAGGTGTCCCCAATAGGCAGGCCAGCTTCTTCCCAGAGGAAATCAAAACCACTTTTGATGCCTTTCGCCGAAAGGTTTTGCTGTGTGTTCGCAAAGAGTAAGTATGCGATTGCTAAGACAATGCCCAATATGATCGTTTGTAAAACGATAGAGCCAATCTTTGGTGCAAATGGCGTTTTTGATGCTATTCGTTTTTGCTTGCTCACCCTGAAACCCTCAATCTAGTTACGGCCCGATCATACGGACCGTAATATTTTATATAATTGAATCAACGAATTGGCATCGCATAGAGCAGGCCACCGTCAGTCCACTGCGCATTTACACCGCGCTCTAGGCCCAAAGTGTCTGTCAAGTTGCGCTTGTAAATTTCGCCATAGTTTCCAACGGCAGTAATGGCATTCACCATCCAGTCGCTTTCCAAGCCAATCATGCCGCCTGTGTTGCCAGAGCTGCCGAGCATTCTTTGAACAGATGGGTTCCCTGAATTGGCCGCCATATCTGCCACATTTTCTTGCGTGACGCCGAGTTCTTCTGCCGAAATCAAGCCGTAGACAACCCAAGTAACAATGTCTTTCCACTGGTTGTCACCATGCGCTACGAGGGGCGCGAGTGGCTCTTTTGAGATGATTTCTGGCAAAACAACATGTTGTGATGGATCCGCAAAACCAGCTCGAAAAGAGGCAAGCTGACTTGAATCAGTTGTGAGAGCATCACAGCGGCCAGACGCATAAGCCTCTACCGCTTCTCTTTTGCCCTCAAACACAACAGGTTCGATTGAGAGATTGTTTGCGCGGGCGAAATCTGCAAGGTTGAGCTCGGTTGTTGTGCCTGTGGTTAAGCAAACTGTTGCGCCATCGAGCTCTTTCGCACTGCTGACGCCAATCTGTGTGCTCGTCATAAAGCCCTGCCCGTCATAAAATACAACGGCCGTAAAATCGACGCCTTCAGCGCTATCGCGCTTCATTGTCCAAGTCGTTGTACGAGACGTCATATCAACTTGCCCACTTGAAACGGCCAAGACTTTTTGCTTGGACGCAAGTGGAACAAAGCGAACCGCATCCCCATCTCCCAAAACCGCCGCTGCAACTGCGCGACAAACATCTGAATCTAGCCCTTCCCAAACACCGTCTGAATTTGGGTTGGAGAAGCCAGATACACCTTCGCTGACCCCGCAAGCGAGCTCGCCGGCGGCTTTAACATCATCCAAAGTGCCAGCCGAAAGCCCAGATGTTGCACCTAATGCGCATGCTGCCACGGCAGTATATTTCATATTTTTAAACATTTTAAATTCCCTCATCAATTCCTCCTGCAATCATAATCATGATGTCACACATCAAGATATCCCTCCTCCCGAGAGGTTTGCGGAATTGATTTAGTTAACAAGAATTTAAGAGCCACTTAAATCGGCCAAAAGGAGGACGTGTGGAGCGCTGCAAAGAAAATGCAGCTGAAATATTTGATACTATCGTACCAGAAGACTTAAAGTTATAATGATTTATGCAATGAATTTAGGTGCTTGTTTGTTTTTATGAAGGTGATGAGTGAACAGTCATTTCATACTAAACGCTGAAAAATATTTCTGAAGGCCGTGCTTTCCCTTGAAAAATCTTCGTATATAGACGCTCGAGTAGAAAATAAATTGAGCCGCATTGCATTGCGCAGTAGTGATAGAGTGAATAGCGGATGTATTCGGTTGAATATATAAAATGGCGGGGTTGGTTGAAATGCGTATTTTAATAGTTTTAGGTGTCTTTTTGTGCCAATCACTCACGGGGGCTTGGGCTGATAGCTTTGGGCAGACAAAAGAACAAATCCTGAGTCGGGGCTATTTAAAATGCGGCGTTGGCATTGATGATACGGGCTTTTCGAAACGAAATATTGACGGCCAGTGGACTGGGTTTGATGTCGATTTTTGCCGTGCAATCGCTGCAGCAGTTTTGGGAGATGCGACGGCTGTAGATTTCATTCCCCTTGATAGCAGCAATCGCTTAGACGTTCTTCAGCGCGAACATATTGATGTTCTCTTTCGCACAACAACTTACACTTTCAAACGCGATATGACCCTAGGCTTTGATTTTCCTGCGATTACATTTTATGATTCACAGAAGATTTTAGCGCATGCATCTGAAAATATTAAAAATTTAGACGACTTGGCCGGCAAAACCATTTGCGCCAATCTAGGGACGACAAGCCTTACGAACATATCCGCCATCCTTGAAAAGCATGATATCCCCGCAACAATTCTCGAAGTTTCTTCGCAAGCAGGCCGATGGCGCGCCTTTTTTGGCCGCGAGTGCGAAGCCGTCACAGCAGATGGGTCTGACCTTTTTGCGCGGATAACAAATCAGCCTTTTTATCAAGATAATTTTACATTCTTAAATGAAGAGCTTGCAAATGAGCCCCTTGGCCCTGTGGTGAGAGATGGCGATCAAGAATGGGTGCATATCATCCGGTGGGTGATTAATTTTATGGTGCTCAGCGAGCATTATGGCATCGGTCAAACGAGCGACCTATCATCGCTTGCAGCGCTGAAATTACCATCTGGCAAGAAGTTTGGGTTGCAGGACTCATGGGCCGCAGATGTTTTAAATCAAGTGGGCCATTACGGCGAGGTTTATGATCGCAATTTGGGCGAAGACTCTGCTTTAAAAATTCCACGTGGGTTTAATAAACTGTGGCGTGAGGGGGGCTTGCAATATCCCCTTCCTATGCATTTGGACTAAGGCATGTTTGGGCGTTCTTTCAGCATTGGTATGATATTTTTTTCCACGCTTGCGTGCATGTCCATCGGTGCGGTGATGAATGGTTATGTTGCCATTTTTGGCCTTCAATCATTTCGAGATGAGTTTAATGAGCTCATTGAACATGAAATGCCTCATGTTTTGACGGTTACACAATTAAATTCGCAAATTTCAGAATTAACCAGCCATATTGGCCTCGTCTTGGCGGCGCGTTCAAATATTGAAGTCGACACGATTAGAATTCAAGCCAATGATCAAATTAATGCCATTGAGCGCACCAAGAATAGGCTCGCGGATTTTGCGAATGCAAGGGATGAGCAGCTTGAAGTCTCTCAAACGCTCACCGCCCTTCTCGCAAATCTAACCCTTATTTTGGATCAAAGCTATGAAAGGCTGTTGCTTTTAAGCCTTTATGATCAAACTCTTTTAGAAGTGTTAGATGAACAAAGCGCGCCCCTCGCCGAGCTTCAACAGCGCAAAATTATTGATCGTATTTATAGTATGTCGCGCTTCACAAGCGCCGATCAAATTCGCAATGATATCGAGGCGCTTTATATATCCAATACTCAAAAAAACCTCCTCTCAAATCTGTTAGAGATTCGCAAAAAAATAGTTGCTACAAATAACACCCTGCAAGGGAGCGTCCACCAACATACAACGCTTTCGTCGCGCTTGTTGGATGCGACGCGTTTCTTGTCTTCAAGTTCAAATATTGAAAGCCAGCAAAGCGGGCAAAGAATACAAAACATGCTAACAAGAAATCTTATATTTGTTCTCGGCAGCTTTCTCGTTTTCATCTGTATCGCAGCATTCATTTATCATATTTTAGACAGGGAAATCATCGCAAAAATCCAAAACCTCACTCATAAAATGAATTCTCAGGAAGTCATCGCAGAAGATACTGAATTGGAACGCAATGAAATTTCTCAGCTCGAAAAAACCTTCGCAAACCTCCTTGAAGCCATCTCTGAGAGGCAAGCGAAACTGCTGATTTTGAATAAAGAAGCCGCGCAAGCGCAACAAAATGCAGAGATCGCAAATAAGTCTAAATCAATGCTTTTGGCCGCTGCCAGCCATGATCTTCGCCAGCCGATCCATGCAATGGGTTTGCTTTTGGGCACAATCGACAAAGAGAAACTCAGCCCTGAAAATCAAAAAACTTTAAAACAATTTAATGAGTTAATACGAGAAAGCATTCGTTTATTTCATTCGATATTGGACTTATCTAAATTAGAAGCTGGCAATTTCGTAACGCAGGTTTCATCCTCATCGCTGCAAAAACTTTTCCATCGTATACAGCGTGATTTCCAAACGCGCGCGGAGATCAACGCAACGAAACTCGACATTAATTTTCCACCTTCCGATATCATTTTATCCTCAGACGCAGATGCGCTTTATAGAATTTTGAGCAATCTTACGGTCAACGCGATTGAACATGCCAATCATAGCCCCGTGCATATTTCATACGAGCTGCTGGGCAAAGAATGCCGGATATGTGTCGCAGATAATGGGCCAGGGCTGCATAGCACCCTGAAGCATAAAACGGATCATAGCGGCTATGGGCTTGGGCTTAATATCAGCTTCGCCCTCGCGAAGGAGCTCAAAATCCCGCTGTCATTTGATCTGCCTGAAATGGGCGGCACTCATTTCACCATGATCGTGCCTATTATGGCAGAGCCTGCTATAGCAGACATCAAGCAGCGTGAAGATAAACTTATCGTCGCAAAATTGCGCAAGCCCACTGTGTTATTGCTCGAAAATAATACTGAAATACAAGCCTCTACAGCCAAGTTGATGCGCGACAAAGAGTTCCCAGTCACCGCCATCTCATCGGTTGATAACGCCATCACCGCTTTCGATGCTTCGCAGGCTTATGATGTCATTGTCAGTGATTATGACTTGGGCAGAGGGCATTTATCAGAAGAATTCATTGAACATGTTCTTGCGCAGCATATTCAAGTTCCAATCATTATCACAACAGCGTCGAAAGCAAGGCTGCCAGAAGCTTGGACGCATATTGAGCACCTATTTGTGTTAGAGAAACCGTTTACGCCATTGCAACTTTTTAGCACGGTAAATTACGTCCAGAAAATTCATAGGCGATAGATTTTCAAGTGAATTTTCCTGAAATCAGTTTGATCTCTGTGCTGAGTGCGTGTATTCAGCAAAATCCGCCTCTTATGAGGTGACATAAAGTTTCACGTGAATGTTAATTGTCGTACTGCTTAGATGGGTTATTGAGTTTTTAAACGTGTTTTTGAGGATTGAATATGAGTGATCAACAAATGAGAGCAGCGGATATTCTTGCCCGTCGCCTTTACGCCGCTGGATGCCGCTTTGCCTTTGGAATGCCGGGTGGCGAAGTTTTGACATTGATCGATGCTTTAGAAAAAGCGGGTATTCGGTTTGTCCTGTGTAAACATGAAAACGCCGCCGGGTTCATGGCGGAAGGTACGTATCACCGCACAGGCGCCCCCGGCATTCTCGTGACAACTGTGGGCCCGGGCGCGATGAATGGCCTCAACTCCGTTGAAAATGCTCGCCAAGACCGAGTTCCACTCATTGTTTTAAGTGGCGCAATAGATGCTCATATCGCCCAAAGTTATACGCACCAAGTCCTTGATCAAAATCAAGTCTTTCGTCCAATCACGAAAGAAACATTTACCTTAAATGCAAAAGCTGCACATATAATTGCTGATAAAGCAATTGCGATTGCAACAACAGGGCGCGCTGGCCCAGTTCATATTGATGTCCCTATTTCTGTCGCCGAAGAATCCGCGCAAGGTGAGGGCATATTATGTAAGCCATCTTTGCCCGTTCTTCCTGCGATGACAGCAGATTTCGAAAAAGCAAAAACGGCCCTTGCGGCAGCTAAAAAGCCCCTCATCATTTGTGGCTTAGATGCCGTTGCTGAAAATGCAGCCGCCGCAGTATTGAATGCCATTGAGACATTATCTGCGCCCATTATCACAACCTATAAAGCCAAAGGCATTATTCCAGAAAGCCATCCTTTAAGTCTTGGTGGCGCGGGTCTATCGCCGAAAAATGATAGCATCTTGCTGCCCTTAGTCCGTGAAGCGGATGTGATTATCGCTATTGGATACGATCCGATCGAAATGCGCCCAGGCTGGCAAAACGCATGGGATCCAATTGCGCAAACTGTGATTGATATTACAGCTGAGCCAAACACACATTATATGCATCAAAGCACCTATAACATCATCGGAGATTGTGCCGCTTCAATCGAGGCTCTTTTGCCGCATTCACCTGTTTCACAAACGTGGTCAAACCAAGCGCCAGAAAAAGCAAAGAACGCGCTTATCGAAACATTTCATACGCATGATGCTTGGGGGCCGGCAAAAGTTATTGAGCTATGCCAAGAACACCTGCCTAAAGATACATTGGCGACGGCAGATAGCGGTGCGCACCGAATTTTATTGTCGCAAATGTGGCAATGCGAATTTCCCCGCGCGTTAACGCAATCCTCTGGCCTGTGCACTATGGGCGTTGCTATGCCGCTCGCAATGGGCCAGCAGATTGTTGAACCAGATAGAACAGTTGTTTCTTTCTCAGGGGATGCTGGATTTTTGATGACCTTAGGGGAGTTATCAACGGCGTCGGAATTGGCACTCAAAACGATATTCGTCGTCTTTGTTGATGCCTCACTTGCACTGATTGAATTGAAACAACGGCAGCGCCAAATGGATAACTTGGGCGTTGATTTCGGGCGCTTTGATTTTGCCGCTGTCGCAAACGCGCTAGGGGGGCATGGGTATAATGTCGCCTCTGAAGCAGAACTTATAGCGGCCTTATCTGCCGCCCAAAGCAATGAAAAATTCACAGTCATTGCAGCCCAAATCGACAGAAAGTCTTATGATAATGCATTCTGAACCACAAGACACCCAGCAAGAGACAAAAGGCGCCTTAGATGGGCTTGTTGTCCTTGATCTATCGCGCATATTAGCAGGGCCAACGGCCACACAGATGCTCGGCGATTTGGGTGCCAATGTTTACAAGATTGAAAACCCAAAAACAGGCGGCGATGATACGCGTGCTTGGGGCCCTCCCTATGCCGAACAAACGAACGGCAATCAAGATTTAAGCGCCTATTTTATGGCGGCCAATCGCAATAAGTTTTCGATACCTGCGGATCTGTCAACGCAAGAAGGCCGCGATTTGGTTGTCGCCATAGCTTCGCAGGCCGATGTGCTTATTGAAAACTACAAACCAGATGGATTGGTGAAATACGGGTTAGATTACAACACATTAAGCCAGATAAATCCTAAGCTTGTCTATTGCTCTATTTCAGGGTTCGGGCAAACAGGGCCTAATCGCGATCTCCCTGGTTATGATATTATGGCGCAGGGTTTCGGCGGCATTATGTCTCTCACTGGCGAGCCTGAAGGCAAGCCGATGAAGGTGGGTGTTGGGATTGCGGATGTCATGTGTGGGATGTATGCGACAATCGGCATTTTGGCCGCATTGCGCCACCGAGATGCGACAGGCGAAGGGCAACATATCGATCTTGCGCTTGTTGATGCTCAAATGGCGTGGTTGGTGAATGAGGGTGTTAATTGTCTCACCTCGGGCGCGGTCCCACAGCGCCGAGGGAATGGGCATCCAAACATTGCGCCTTATGACGTCTACGAATGCGAAGATGGTTTCGCGATTATGGCAGTTGGAAACGACAATCAATTCATTCGGTTTTGCGAGGTTTTAGGTTGTTCCCAATTGCCAAGCGATCCGCGCTTTAAGACCAACCCTGATCGCATCGTTCATCGCGATGCATTGAACGAAATTTTAGAACCTCTTTTAAAAACATATCCAAAAGATCAGTTATTAGCGAAGCTGCAGGCACAAAAAGTACCCTGTGGGCCGATTAATGATTTAAAAGAATCTTTACACTCAGAGCAAGCAAAAGCGCGTGAGAGTGTTATTGAAATGGCGCATGAAAATGCGACAAAAGGGTCTGTTTCCCTTCTTGGTAACCCGCTGAAATTCTCTAAAACACCCGTAACATATCGCCGCCCTCCCCCTGTGTTTGGGCAAGATCTTAATGTTCTCAGCGAGCATTTTCCGGCGCAATTTAAAGCAAAATAGTAACCCTAAATAGGCTTTATATGGCAAGCACATCGCAATAACGTGAAGTGCTTTATTAATGATAATTGCTTATCTTCAAACAATGATAAAACCGGCGGCTAAATAATTTAGCTGTCGAGATGGTAATGGAAGACATATGTTAACGGATATTAGTAGAAGCCCAGTGAGTTTGGAGCATAAAGAAGCTTTAGAGCATTGGAATAAGCTTATTCTGGCGGTCCTTTCGCATGGCAAAGCAGCACCAACGCATCTTAATGCACTCATGGAACTTGAACCAAATTTCGCAATGGGGCATGCGACACGTGGGCTTTTTTGTTTGATGCTTGCAAAATCAGAGCTGATTTCTGTTGCCTCACAAGCCTATAAAACTGCGAAAGAGATGCAGAGCAAAGTCTCCGTTTCTCAACGAGAAGCCGCTTGGATAGACGCGCTTGGATTATGGCTGTCTGGCCAGCCGAAACAAGCAATCCAAACTATTGAGCAAATACTTATGCTTAATCCAGAAGACACGTTTTCACTTAAACTAAGCCATGGCATTCGCTTTATGATTGGCGACAATCACGGCATGCGTCGCTCTGTCGAACGGGTGATTGCCGCCCATGGGCATGATCACCCACTACGCGGTTATGCGCTGGGATGTTTGGCGTTTTCACAAGAAGAAACGGGTAGTTATAAAGAAGCCGAACAAAATGGCCTTGAAGGTTTAACACTGACGGGAGATGATGCTTGGGGCATGCATGCCGTCGCCCACGTCTATGATATGACAAACGCGCCAGATAAGGGCCTTGCTCTGATTGAGGGGCATATGGGGGCATGGAACCATTGCAACAATTTCAGGTATCATGTCTGGTGGCACAAAGCCCTTTTACATTTGGATATGGGAGACTTTGAGACAGCGCTTTCTCTGTATGATCAAAAGATTAGATTTGAGAAAACGGATGATTACCGTGATTTTTCCAATGCGAGCTCGCTCTTGGTGCGCTTGCAACTTGAAGGACAAAATGTTGGAAATCGTTGGGAAGAGCTTGCCGATTTGGCTGAAAAGCGATCTGAAGACGGCTGCCTGACATTTGCCGATCTGCATTACATGTTGGCCCTGAGTGCTGATCAGCGCAAGGATGCAAAAGCACGCTTGATTGCGCGCGTGTCGCAAAGTGCTTCCCAAGTCGGCGATATGGCTAAAATCATGGAGCATCCTGGCGTCAACGCGGCGAAAGGCTTATCGGCTTTCGGTGAGGGACGCTATGAAACAGCTTATGCACACCTCTCAAAAGCACAGCCTGCGCTTCAAGATATTGGTGGCAGCCATGCGCAACGTGATGTTTTCGAACGTATTACGATAGATGCGGCCCTGCGTGCAGGGCAAATAAATGATGCACAACAGCTTCTAAAACAGCGATCAGATATCAGATGCGGTGCACAAGACAGTTTTACACTTGCGCGCCTTGATCTGATCAGCGATTTAGACGTGATATCAGCAAAAATACCGGCATTTTAAGAGAACCCTAAAAATGACTGCTCATCAGCAAACAAATTCGACTATTCCAGCCGCAAGTGCCCTTCGTGATCCTCGGCTGGATTTTTTCCGTGGCATTGCCATGTTTATCATTTTGATAGCGCATGTGCCGGGCAATTGGTTGACGTTATGGATCCCTGCGCGTTTTGGCTTTTCAGATGCGACGGAAACATTTGTTTTTTGTTCAGGCATGGCGTCCGCCATTGCTTTTGGCAAGCTTTTTGAGCGTCGTGGCTGGGCTTTGGGGACGGCGCGCGTATGGTTTCGTATTTGGCAAGTCTATTGGGCGCACATCTGCCTGTTCTTTGCCATCGCACTCTCCATGGCTGTTTTAAATCAGCTATTTCCGGAAGGGCGCGATTATATCGGAGCGTTAAATTTGCATCCGTTTTTTAACAAGACGGCACCTCAATTGATTGGCTTATTCACGCTGACCTATGTGCCAAATTATTTTGACATTTTGCCTATGTATCTTGTGATCTTAGCAATGATGCCGATATTTATTATCTCTCATAATATATCAAAATATTTAGCTCTTGGTTTGGTACTTTTATTATGGTTGTGCGCCAATTTTTTCAGCCTCAACTTTCCTGCGGAACCTTGGTCTGAGCGCGATTGGTTTTTCAATCCATTAGGCTGGCAGCTGATGTTTTTCACTGGGTTTTCTTTCATGATGGGTTGGCTGCCGACGCCCCCACGATCTGCTTGGTTGTTCATCTTGGCCCTTGCCATTGTTCTTGCCGCGCTCCCATTTGCTTATTTTCGTATCTTTAATAACTATCCCGAGTTTCTTGAGGGTCGCAAAGTGATTTCAGATCTCATTGTCAAAACAGATTTCGGCATTTTGCGGTATGTGCATTTTCTGGCAACGGCCTATATTGCGTGGATTTTGGTCGGAGAAAAAGGCAAACGCATTTTGCCGCCGACTTCTGGATTTATTTTGAGCAAAATATGGCGATCAACTCTTGCCGTAATTATGAAGGTTGGACAGCAATCTCTCGCTGTTTTTGTAACGTCAATGCTCGTCGCACGTTTGATGGGCGCGATGTTAGACCAAGTGGGCAGAACGCATCTATCTATGGCTTATGTGAATATATTGGGCGCTGCCTTGATTGTCGCAATTGCCTATGGGGCGGGCTGGTTTAAATCGCAACCATGGCGAAAAGCAAAGGTGGCCTAAATGCTGAGACGTGAATTTTTAGCAGCGATTGCAGCCTTTTCTACTCATAAAACATGGGCACAAGAAACGCTCACGCCTGCGGGTCAAAATAAAACGATCCCCCTTGGTGCGCCGCGTGATTTCAATATGAGTGAGATCACAGAACGCGCACAAGCGCTTGCAAACAGACCATACAAGACGCGTAGATCCGTCAATAAAGACTGGTTGGATATTGATTATGATACATATCGATCCATATGGTTCGATAATACAAAAAGCCCATGGCAAGAGGAAGAGGATACCCCGCTTCGATTTGACGTATTTGCCCCAGGTTTATACTTTCCATATCCTGTTGATCTTAATGTCATT
>CALLMA010000011.1 GCA_938008015.1 uncultured Celeribacter sp. | reverse complement strand
GGTACCAATACGCTCCAAGCTTCTGGCACGGACAATAATGATTCAGAGGGGCGCGGATTTGCTGGCATCATAGTCAACCAAGATAGAGGGCGCGTCCGCAATATTCTTATCAGGCGCTATATCGAAGATGAACCTAGCGTTACTCTCGGCCCGAGAGAGCTTTTGTTTGTTGACCTCATTACAACAAAAACGCTCCACCAGCCTACAAATACAACAATCGTTTCCGCGGGCGGAAATGTGACGTTCCGCCTATCGGTCAAAAACACATCTACACAATTTGGTCTTGATAATATTTCACTCACCGACAAGTTGCCAGATGGCCTAACATATAGCTCAGATAGTAGCTCTGGCGATTACAACGCCACGACTGGCGTTTGGAATGTGGGAACCATCCCCCCCAACACCACAGTTTCTCTCGACATTACGGCCACAGTCGATTCAGATACGCTCGGCGACACAATCACCAATAAAACAACCGCCGCCAATACCCCTTCCCAATCCGACACAACAAGCACTGGGGATGATTTGGAAGAGAGCATCATTGTTGCAGACCCAAACTTGAGCGTCATAAAAACGCATAGTTTTATAACGGATCAAAACGGAGATGGGCGCGCCGCCGTTGGTGATATTATCCGCTATACATATACGATCACCAACCCTGGCAATGTCACCATCAAGGACATTAAGGTTACAGATATTGTTACAGGAAAAGGCGACAAGCCAAATGATGGAATAGCCCCCGACATCATCCATGCAACGTCAGGCGCCGTGACGGATATCGCGCCCCTTGGCGATTCAATAGATACCGATGGCGCAAATAATATTTGGACAGACTTGGGGCCCAAAGATACAGTTGTCTTCACTTGGGATTATCTTGTCGTACAAGGGGATGTGGATCTACTGCAGTAAGCGACTGCTAAGCGCGGTGAACACCATCTGCCAAGGCTTTTACAAAAGCAGCCACTTCTTCCACAGATTTTCCTGATGCGATTTCATTAACGATCGCAGAACCAACGACAGTCCCATCCGCGACTTTCGAAATTTCTTCAGCCTTTTCGGGCGTTTTGACACCAAAACCAACGATAATTGGCAAATCAGTTTTGGCTTGCAGACGTGCAACCTCAGGCGCCACATCCGCGCCAGAAGCTTCGGCCGCGCCTGTAATCCCTGTGATCGAAACGTAGTAAACAAAGCCAGATGTATTTTGCAGCACGGTTTCAAGGCGCTTATCATCCGTTGTCGGCGTTGCAAGGCGGATGAAGTTCAAACCGGCTTCTTGAGCGGGAATGCAGAGCTCGTCATCTTCTTCTGGGGGCAGATCAACAACGATCAACCCATCAATCCCAGCCTCTTTCGCTTCTTGCAAAAACACATCGACACCGCGACTATAAATAGGATTATAATACCCCATTAAAACGAGAGGCGTCGTGTCATCCTCTTCACGGAAGGCTTTAGCGACGGAAAGCGTTTTCGTAAGATCCATTCCTTGCGCTAAGGCGCGCTGGCCGGCCAGTTGAATCGTGGAACCATCCGCCATTGGATCTGTGAACGGCAAACCAAGTTCAATAATATCAACGCCCGCTGCAGGCAGGGCTTTCACAATTTCGATGGATTTTTCTAAATCCGGATCACCAGCCATGACATAAGTTACAAAAGCTTTTTTACCCGCTGCTTTAAGTTCAGCAAATTTAGCGTCAATGCGTGTCATGATCTGTGTTCTCCTGTCTTCTTATCTTGAAGTGCCAGAGCAAACGCTTAAGGGCAAGTCCTTCTCGGCGTATAAATCGAAAATTCAAACGAAACCTTGAAAATAATGCCCTAAATTCCAAAGTATAATCACAACAAGGTAAAGGAAGCCCATCATGAAGATCGTCGCATTTGGAGCGAGCAATAGTACAAAATCAATCAACCAACAGTTAGCAGCACATGCCGCTCGTGTTTATAAGGATGAATTCGCCCCAGAAGCCGATATTGAGATTTTAGACCTCAATGATTTTGAAATGCCTATTTTCAGTACCGATCGCGAAGCGCAAAGCGGCATTGAGCCAAAAGCGCACGAATTTCTAAGCAAGATTGGAACAGCCGATAAGGTGATCATCTCCTATGCCGAGCACAATGGGAACTATACAGCCGCCTTTAAAAACATCTTCGACTGGGCGTCTCGCATTGCTCCAAAAGTCTTTCAAAAGAAGCCTCTTGTCGCTCTTTCAACATCGCCGGGCCCAGGAGGCGCAGCTTCTGTTTTAAACCTCGCATTGACATCCGCTCCGCATTTTGAGGCAGATATCAAAGGATCGCTATCAATCGGTTCATTCTACGATGTCTTTGATCAAGAAACGCAATCTCTTAAAGATCCCGAACTGGCCCAAAAGCTACGTCAAGCGCTCAGCCAACTTTAAGCCTGCGCACAAACAAAAAGGCTGCGCATCACTGCACAGCCTTTTGAATACTCTAGCGCGATGTTATCCCGCGCAGCGCTTAGCGGCTTCTTCATTGGAAGCTGTGAACCCCAACAAGCTAAACGTGTCTTTCGTTACAGTGCCACGCGCCGAACGCCCTGTCAGCGTCGCTTCAGCGCCCCGCTTCATCGCATTAACAATCTTCGTATCATCCTCAGAGGTCAGCGCCCATGCTGTTTCGCCTTCAATGAAGAGCGAATAATTTTGCGCGCCAATCTTCAAATCCACCTCAGAATCAGGAGCAAACGGATAACCGCCCGCAAATGAAATCTGCGCCGAGACCTTGTTGCTCGGCATATAGGTCACGAATAGGAGGATTTCACCGCGGCGCACTTCTTTTGGCCGACCTGAGCTATCCGTATTCAATGTCTCTTTAGGCTTTGAAACCAACCAGCATTGTTTTGCTGGCGCATCTTCTTGGAAGACATACCAATCTGTATTTGATGCAACGTTATTTGTGCTTTCTTGCGCGGCACTCGCATTTGCAATCCCTGCGGCGGCACAAAATCCCAAGATATTGAGAAATGTTTTAGATTTGAACAAACTCATTTTAGCCTCATTATAACTTATCGAGAACGCCATTTTGGCTTCTCAGCTGCTACTATCTCTTTTTCGGCACCTTAACCCAATATAAACACAATGGGAAAGCCTTTGAGCAATTTTTTGCTAAAACAAATCAAAGATGAGCTTTAGAGCCAAAGCCAGACTAACCGAAACCAAGAGCGGTTTAATGATTTTAGAGCCAACGCGGCTTGCGAGACGCGCCCCTAAGAAGGCGCCCGCAACTTGTGCGCCCCCCATCATGATACCAACACTCCAGAATGGTTTCGCCACCAAAGCAAAGACCGTCAGAGCCCCTATGTTAGACGCGAAATTCAAAAACTTAGTATGCGCGGTGGCCTTCAAAACGCCAAAACCTGCAAGTGAGACAAAAGCGAGCATAAAAAACGCCCCCGTACCAGGCCCTAAAACGCCATCATAAAACCCGATTAATGGCACAATCACTGCCATAAACATCAAAGGCGAAATCCGAGCTGCTTTATCGACATCATTCAAGCCGGGCTTAAAAGCAAAAAATAGTGCAACCCCGATCAGCAAAACAGGCAATCCAAACCGAATAACCTCTATCGGCAAACGGCTCGCAAGCAAGGCTCCAATAGCGGCAGCACAAAAAGAGACCAAAGCGGGCTTCATCTGCTCACGCAGCGACACGCGGCCACTAAAAGCGTAGGTCAAAGCGGCTGTGCATGAGCCAAAGACGCTTTGAACTTTATTCGTCGCAAGAGCCGCAACAGGAGGCATGCCAGATAGCAAAAGCACGGGCAATGTAATCAAACCGCCCCCGCCTGCGATACTATCTACAAACCCCGCTATAAACGCCGCGCCCATTAAGAGAAATATGATCTCGACGCTAAACTCAAGCATGAATAAAATCTCTTTTTTCATAGCCTTGGACATAAAGAAGAGCTGTTAAATCTCCGAAATTAATCCGCACATTGCACTGAGCTGCAACGGCTGGCTTTGCATGCAATGCCACACCAGCACCAGCACGCGTCAGCATCCCAAGATCATTCGCACCATCACCAACGGCGATCACATCATCTTCCGTGACATTGAGCTTTTGCGTAATTTCCACGAGCGCTTCCACCTTTGCCTCACGTCCTAAGATAGGGCGCCCCGTTTCCCCGCTTAGCTTGCCTTCGGAAATCAGCAATTCATTGGCGCGATGCTCATCAAAGCCCAAGTTGCGCGCCACGTGATCTGTAAAAGCCGTAAAGCCCCCAGAAACGAGCGCGCAATAACCTCCATGCGCTTTCATCGTCGCAAGAAGTTCGCGCCCACCGCTCATAAAGCAGATACGTTCATCAATCACTTGATCTATAATCGCCTCATCAAGCCCTTTTAAGAGGCCAACACGCTCTATTAACGCGCCTTCAAAATCCAGCTCGCCATTCATCGCCTTCGCGGTAATTTCTTTGACATGCGCCCCAACGCCTGCAACATCCGCCAATTCATCAATGCACTCTTGCTCAATCATCGTGCTATCCATATCAGCAAGAAGCATTTTCTTTTTGCGATTTTTAGCGGGCAACAAGATGAGATCAATGGAGGACGCCTGATGCTCTTCCCAGACTTGCCACAAATCTTGAGGCACATTCATAATAGAAAACTCAACAGCCTCCCCCTCACTCAACCAACGCAAATCATCGCCTTGCCACCGTATTCTTAATTGCTCAGCATGGTCTTGCGTTAAAATAGGATTTTTAGGATTTGAGATGAGAGTGATAAAATACATAGTGTGCTCCAAGTGGTCATAAAATACTTGATAACTCCCGTATTCCGGCCTGACTAGTGCCAATTCATATTAATATTTCAGTCATCTCCTCTTTCAACTTGTGAGAAATACTATAATTTGCGGAAAACGAAATCATAGAAGCGGAAAAGCAAATGAGTGACATCAGCAAAAGCGCAATGATGACATATTTGAAAAAACATACTGAAGCTTTGGTGAAGGATGTTGGCATTGAGAATGCCTGTGACATTACAGGAAAGTCAAAAGCAACATTGGGGCGGTATTATTCTACCTCAGCAGAACACGCCGATCGCTTTATGCCCGTTGATACAGTCGCACAGCTTGAAAAAAAATCATCTTATCCGCATGTCACTTCAGCCTTGGCTGAGTTGGGCGGCGGGGCTTTATCTTATGATGCGAACATCAAAGATGATGCAAATTCAGGAGGCATCACATCCGATATTGCCGTCTTATCCCAGCGCTTTGGTGGCTTAATGGGCGAATATGCCGAAGCGATTGAAGATGGCACTATTACGATCAATGAAGCAAAACGCATGCTAAGAGAGACCTTAGCGCTTCAACGCGTTCTCATCACGATGAAGCTCCATTTAGAACAAGAAACGCGGGACTAACGCGCCCCGCGACTTACTTTTATTTCAGATCCTATCTACTGCGCGGCTTTCTTCCTGCTCCCTGCGGACGCTTGCCGCCTGTAGATGGCTTGCCGCCAGCCCCTCTTCTTGGGCCTCCAGCCTTTTTGCCACCAGCTGGTGAGCCTTTTCCAAAACGCCCCTCCCCCGATGCACCGCCGCGAGAATGTCGTCTTGGGCCTCCGCGAGACGGCTTCGTCTGCTCAGGCACCATCGCACCCTCTTCAGCCCATGATGCTTTGGTTGCTACAGGAATTTTCACCTTCATCAACACTTCAACCGCTTTGAAATCTGAAATTTCAGTCGGTGACACATAAGCAATCGCACGGCCATCACGCCCAGCACGCGCTGTACGACCAATGCGGTGCACAAAATTGGCCGTAACATTAGGAATGTCGTAGTTGTAAACGAAGCGTACGAGAGGAATGTCGATCCCTCGCGCCGCGACATCCGTCGCCACAAGAACATCAATTTTTCCGTCTCTCGCCTCTTTTAATGTGCGCTCACGCTGCCCTTGAGATTTATTCCCATGGATTGACCCACATTTAAAGCCAGCAGACTGCAAAGACTTAGACAAGCGCTCCGCGCCATGCTTTGTACGAGAGAAAACAAGCGCCAACTCCCCTTCATGAAGGGCCAAATGCTCTTTCAATAAATCGCTTTTCCCAGATTGCGGCACATAATGAACCTCTTGTGCAATCTTATCGGCAGCTTGGCCCGGAGGCGACACTTCGATGCGAACCGGAGATTTTAGAAAGCTCTTAGAGATTTCATTCATCTTCTTGTCCATAGTCGCAGAGAACAGCATTGTTTGACGCTCTTCTGGCAACATGGGAACAATTGTTTTCAACGCGTGGATAAATCCCATATCCAGCATTTGGTCAGCTTCATCCAAAACAAGGAACGTCGTCTCATCTAAGCTCACAGCGCCTTGCTCAATCAAATCGATCAAACGCCCCGGTGTTGCCACCAAAAGGTCCGTACCGCGCTCTAAACGCTTGATTTGCGGGTTAATCCCGACCCCGCCAACAACACGCGTTAACTTGATGTGACTGTGCTTCACAAAAGGCAAAAGGTGGTCGGCAATCTGATTGACGAGCTCGCGTGTCGGCGCCAAAATCAAGGAGCGCGCTGTACGCGGCGCTGATTTTTCACCATCACTAAAAAGCAAATGCAAAAGCGGCAAGCCAAATGCAAGCGTTTTGCCCGTGCCTGTTTTTGCAAGCCCCATAACATCGCGCCCATTCATCACTTCCGGAATAGCACGAGCTTGGATCAATGTAGGTTTTTCAATCTGTTGCTCATTGAGCGTACGCAGCAATTTAGCCAATAGCCCGAGCATATTAAAATCAGTCATTTCATCTTTCCACGATCTTTGGTGCGACATCTCAAACGTATCGCAAGCCCCTTATCTTTATGCCTGCTTAACCAGCTGTAATTCATACAGCCAAAGCAACACCTAATTCTTAAAGGGAATATATTTCTTTCCCTTGCTTTACGTCCATTGCGCGCAAATGGCAAACAACATGTGCGTCTTCTTGCCCCGACCAAAAACGAAAAAGGGCAAGCGCCACAGCTGCCAAACGCCAAAATCCAACTCGGTAAAACGCCATGTGACTTTCAAGTATTGAAAATCATTCAGGAAAACTTCGCAATGGCAAACCACGCGCAATCCAACCAGCCCCAGCACCAGAACCCAACATCCCTTCAGGAACATCAAAAACTTTATCCACCTGCATCTCTTGCAAGCGCTGCCTCATATTGGCAGACCGAACGCCTCGAGCGCAGATTAAGATGATCGGCTTATTAGGATCTGATTCTCTGAGCGCTTTCAGCTTCTCAAAAAAATCAGGCTGCCTCAAATCCATCGCAAGTGCTGGCGCTGCAATGCCCGTTTTTTGCCACTCATCGGGCCGCCGAATATCGATCAAATACGCCGCCCGCTTTTGCGCCAATTCTAAAGCTTCTGCTGGTGCCAATGTATCTGCTGCGGATGTATCTGCGAAAACATTATACCACTTTGTTGCAACAAGCCCACTCACAACAAGCGCCGCTCCACCTCCCAAAACGAAAGCGCGCCTTGTGGCTCTTGATCGCACCTGAGCTGCACTCACAGCTCCCTCTCCCCTAAATCAAGGACCTGCCCACCCGCTGCTTGCACGTCCTCAACATCATGTGTGACTAATATGACAGGCAAGCCAGCCGCACGGGCGCGCGTAAATACAAAATCTCTAATTTTCTCACGCAAATCCGTATCTAACCGCGAAAAAGGTTCGTCCAAAAGCAGGGCTTTAGGTTCCGCTAAAAGTGTGCGCATTAAAGCCACGCGGGCGCGCTGGCCGCCCGATAAAGTTTCAGGGTCTCGATCTTCATATCCTTCAAGATCAATATCTTTTAAGGCTTCAGCTATTAAATCCGCTTTGCCCACCGCCATTTTGGGAAGACCAAAGCCAATATTCTGACCAACCGACATATGCGGAAACAAGAGATGATCTTGGAATAAAATACCGGTTTTCCTATGTTGTGGCGCGCGCTTATCGAGCTGCAGGCCGTCCAAAAGGATTTGGCCCGTATGCGTAAACGCTTTTGGAAGATTTCCAATAATGGCGGAAAGAAGAGTAGACTTTCCACTTCCTGAAGGCCCCATAACACTCAGAATTTCTCCAGGGGCGACCTGTGCCGTTATAGAAAGCAGCTCAGCCCCTTTCGCATGACTTATCGTAAAATCTTTAAATTCAAAGCCAGAATTATTCATGCAGCATTCCTAACCTTTTTCGGTAAATGAAGCGTGGTACAAAGAGCGCGATGGAAAATGGAAGCCAAGCGGCCACAGACAAGATTAAAACCCAAGCTCCGATGACACGTCGATCGCCTCCAGAAGAAAGCGCGATGGCTTCTGTGGTTAACGTCGCAAGCCGTCCGCCAGATGCGAGCAATGTTGGCAAAAACTGCCCGACAGAAACAGCCATTCCAACGGCCATCGCCGTCAGTATTGGCGCCAACAACATCGGCAAACGCAATCGCCAAAGCACAACAAAAGCGCTCTTTCCCATAGCTGTTGCAAGTGTGTGAAAGCGATGATCCCAAGCGCGGTAAGGGCCTGAAAGAGCTAAGAACACATAAGGCAATACAAAAACCACATGAGACATAAGCACAGGCCAAAAGCCTAAACCTGCCCCAATCTGCAACAGTAAAATCTGCAGACCAGGCAGGAAGGCAATTTGGGGAACAAGCAAAGGCAAATAAATCAAAATAAGCCCAGCCCTTTGCATGACACGACCGCGCCTAAATTCCGCTTCCAGACAACCAATTGTTAAAATCAATGCGATGAGCGCTGCCAAGAGCGCAAGCGCCAATGTCGTCATTGACATCTCTAATGCCGAAGCGCCATGGCGCTCCCAAATGCGCGTTGTGAAACTGCTTGGCAATGCCTCAGGAAAACGCCAACGTCCTGCGAAAGACCAGATAACTTGGCTTAACAATCCCCCAAAGATTGCAAGCAAAGAAGCCGCGGCAAAGATCAAAGCGAGCAGCCTAAATATCACATCACTCTGTCCCGCGCCTCTTTTTCCACTCGAAATTGCCCTTTGCGTCCATAAAGCACACAGTTTCTCTCCTAAGCGCCAGATCAGCAAACCGATCAAGACAAGCGCGAGCTGCAAAATCGCTCCAGCCGCCGCGACGTTTCTCAGCGCTAAATCATGATCCGTCATCCAGTTTAAAATATAGATTGAAAGCGTCGGAGGAGCGGTTGGCCCTAAGATCATCGACACATCAACATTGGACATCGAATAAACGATCACCGCATAAACAGGCAGGCGGATTTGACGATATAAGGCCGGCAAAACGCACAGCATCCACCCACGCACTTGGCCGTATCCTAAACTCAAAGCGATCCGCATTCTACTCGCCGTATCGACCTGAGATAAAGCTGCAAGCGACATCAGCAAAAGAAACGGCATTTCTTTGATGATGAGCCCAGCGCTTAAGGCCCATCCATCTGGATCGCCAAGAATGAGCAAATCTGCGGGGCGCTGCAAGCCCGTTGCCCAAGGCGATATAAGTCTAAACACCCAGCCCGAAGGCGCAATAAGAAAGGTGAGGCCTAATGCCGCCGCCGCATGTGGGACAGACAATAAGGGAGACAAGAGCCTTTCGAAAAACAGAAATATTTTCGTGCCCTGCCAACTGGCAACCAGCAGAAGGCACACCAAGAGTGAAACAAAGGTTGAGATGAGGCCCGTCTTTAGAGAAAGCCACGCACTGCGTGCCAAGCCAGGCGTCTCAATTAAATGCCCCCAATATTCAAAGGAAAGAGCGCTAAGGCCTGATTGAAAAGAGCCTCCAAAAGCCGGCAAAATAGTGCCAACCAGCCCTGAAACAATAGGACCAATGAGCACTAATATTGTCAAAACTGGGAAAAACCCCCAGCTTTGATTTTTATGCGTTTTACTTGGCAACGCTAAAGCGCTCTGCCCAATCGGCTTCAATTCTTGCAACCCAGCTCGGATGCGGCTCAGCAAGAGATGATCCCAACTCAGCTGGAGAAAGTGTCGCAATACCAAGCTCTAACTGCTCAAAGGAAGCACGATCCGCGCTAGGCAAGGCCTCCATATTGAGCACTGTTCCATATCCTAAGATATCAGGTGTCTGAGCGCGCAATTGCGCTTCTGGGCTCAGTAAGAAATTTGCGACAACCATCGCACCTTCTTTTGCAGAGGCGTTATATGGAATGGCCACATAGCTCGCATTTCCCAATGTGCCTTTATCCAAAACAAATGTGCGCGCAGATTCTGGCAATTGATCATTTGCGATTGCCGCCGTTGCCTCACCCGGTGAGAAGCTGATCGCGATATCTACCTCACCATCATTGATGAGTTGCAATTGGCGTGGGCCTGATTGCGGATAAGCACGCCCTGAGCGCCAGAAATGGGGTGTGATTTCATCAAGCCAACTCCAAAGCGGGGCTGTTACCTCTGCGTAATTATCGCCAACAGGCTCTTGTAAAACAGATGTATCTTCCGCCAAGTCGATGAGCATTTGCTTTAGGAAGGTTGCCCCTAAGAAATCAGGTGGCTGCGGGAACGTGAAGCGGCCTGGGTTGCGCTTCGCCCATTCCAGCATGTCTTGCGCTGATTTAGGAGGATTTTCTACAGTCTCACTGTCGTAAATAAAGACAACTTGCGCCATGGCCCAAGGGCTTTCATAGCTTTCAGTTGGCACGGTGAAATCTGTTGTAAGTGATTTGCCGTCCGCATCCGCGAATTCCCAATTCGGCAAAGAGCTCGCAAATGGTCCAAAGAGCAAACCAGCTTCTTTCATTGAAGCGAAATTTGCACCATTGATCCAGATCATATCAACAGCACCGCCCTCGTCTTTTCCCGCCGCTTTTTCCGCAACAACACGACCAACGGCATCCGCTGTATCAGTGAGTTTCACATGCTCAAGCGTCACACCATGCTCTTGAGAAACGCGCTCTCCCACCCAAGAAATGAAATCATTGGTCTGCGTTGAGCCGCCCCAAGCATTCCAGTAAACGGTCTGTCCATTTGCTTCTTTTAAAACCTCATCCCAATTTTGCGGATTAGGCTCTGCAAAAGCGGCTCCAGCCGCCAAGAACGCGGAAGCGCAAATCAATTTCTTCATGTTTCATCCTTTTCAATCAAATCACCGAACACTTGCCACGCAAGAACAATGCGCGACACAGCCGTAAAAAAGCAAAGCGCTCCAAACACCCAAGCCAACACAGCAAACCAAGCTGGCAGCAAACACAGAAGCAAAAAGAAACCAATGGTTTCAGCTCCTTCCAACAATCCGCCCGTAAAATATAAAGATTTAGAGCCACGCTTGCTTGTGTGCATCTCATGTTTTTCGGCCAAAACAGCATAGCCTAAAAAGGTTGCGCCATTGAAATAGAAGCTCGCAAGAAGCCAAGCGCCGGCTGCGCCGTTGTGCTCTGGAGACACCCAAACAAATGCCAAGGGTATCAAGGCGTAGAACAAGAAGTCACACGCAATATCGAGATAACCGCCAAAATCAGACTTGCGCGTTGCGCGGGCCACAGCCCCATCCAATCCATCCGCGACGCGCGAGATGCAGATGAGTATGAAGCCGATAAAAAACGCCTCCAAACTGATCGCAATTGCCGCGAAGATCCCAATCGCCAAGCCCGCCAACGTAACGCTATTCGCCGTTACACCTAAACGTGCCAACCCATGACCAATATAATTCAGCGGCGGATCAATTAATGGGCGTATATTCGCATCAAACATTGCATTTTCTCTTTTTAAACTGACAAAAACGTAGCTCTTTTCATATCCATTGAACAGAGCTTTATCGGTCAAATACATTTCAATACATTCAAATTTTGTTGAGAATTACGACGTATTTACAGCAAAAAGAAAAACGGAGCCCAAAATATGGACTCCGCCTCAAGATTTAAAATCTCTTTAATTTATACGCCCATACAAACGTATTTCATTTCAGTATAGTCATCCGTACCATATTTTGAGCCTTCACGGCCTTGGCCAGATTGCTTCACGCCACCGAATGGCGCAAGCTCTGTTGAAATCAAGCCAGTGTTTACGCCGACCATGCCCGTTTCAAGAGCTTCCGCCACACGCCACACGCGCGAAATGTCTCGGCTATAGAAATACCCAGCAAGACCAAACTCACTGTCATTCGCAAGCGCCACAGCTTCCGCTTCATCATCAAACTTATAGACAGGCGCAAGTGGTCCGAAGGTTTCTTCACTGCTCACGAGCATATCTTTTTTCATGTCGCGCAAGACAGTTGGTTCGAAAAATGTACGCCCGTTTGCATGGCGTTTACCGCCTGTGACAACAGAAGCGCCATTTGAAACAGCGTTCTCAAGATGCGATTCGACTTTCTCAAGAGCGGCTTCATTGATGAGCGGCCCAAGGGCAACACCCTCTTCAAAACCATCCCCAACCTTAAAGGCAGAAACCTTCGCAGAGAGCTTTTCAACAAACTCATCATAAACGCCTGCTTGTACATATATGCGGTTGGCGCAAACACATGTCTGCCCTGCATTGCGGAATTTTGCAATCAAAGCGCCTTCAACGGCGGCATCAACATCCGCATCATCAAACACCAAGAAAGGGGCATTGCCGCCAAGCTCGAGCGATACTTTCTTGATTGTAGAAGCGGCTTGCTCCATCAAGATTTTTCCAACGCGCGTTGAGCCTGTAAAGGTGATCTTAGCTACCTTCGGATTATAACATAGCTCTTTCCCAACACCTGATGAATCTGAGCTTGGAACAACATTGAATACACCAGCAGGAACGCCCGCGCGCTCAGCAAGAACAGCCATTGCAAGCGCCGATAATGGCGTCAATTCTGCAGGGCGTGCTACAAAGCTACACCCAACAGCAAGCGCTGGAGCAACTTTGCGTGCGATCATTGCATTTGGGAAGTTCCAAGGCGTGATAGAACCAACAACGCCAACAGGCTGCTTGAGCACGATGATGCGTTTGTCAGGCTGATGGCCGGGGATCACATCGCCGTAAACACGCTTTGCCTCTTCTGCAAACCATTCGACATACGATGCACCATAAAGAACTTCGCCTTTGGCTTCAGCAAGGGGCTTGCCCATTTCTGCTGTCAAAATCGCTGCGAGATCATCCGCGTTTTCAATCAAGAGATCATGCCATTTGCGCAAGATTGCCCCGCGCTCTTTGCCTGTTTTCGCAGCCCAATCTTTTTGTGCCGCATAAGCAACATCAATTGCCTTGGAAACATCTTCTGGTGTCAAATCTGTGACCTGCGCGATTTCTTCACCCGTCGACGGGTTGCTCACAGTAAAACAGCGCTCCGAAGACACCCACGCGCCATTCATATAAGCGCGTGATTCTAACAGAGATGGATCTTTTAAGTTTAGCATTCTTATGCTCCTTTTGCTGCAGCGATAGACTCTTCGAGTATATCGAGCGCTTCAGCAAAAATCTCGTCTTGAATGGTGATTGGAGCCAAGAAGCGGATCACATTGCCGTAAACGCCACAGGTCAACAAAATAAGATTACGCTTAAGCGCTTCTTCACGCACTTTTTGTGTGAATTCTGGGCTTGGTGTATCTGTGCCAGCAACATTGAATTCCGCCGCAACCATGAAACCAGGGCCACGAATATCAACTATTTCTGGCGTTGTTTCACGAATAGCCTCTAAGCGTTGGCGCAGGCGTGAGCCAAGCTCATTTGCGCGTTCACATAGGTTTTCTTCTTCAATCACATCCAGAACAGCATGAGCGGCCGCGATCCCCAATGGGTTACCGCCATATGTGCCACCTAGACCACCGGGATTAGCCGCATCCATGATTTCCGCTTTGCCAACCACAGCCGCAAGAGGCAAGCCGCCTGCAAGGCCCTTCGCCATTGTTGTCAAATCCGCCGCATGTTCATAGCCATGCATCGCAAAAAGATTTCCAGTGCGTGCGAAACCTGTTTGAATTTCATCTGCGATCATCACGATGCCATGCTCATCACAAAGCTCACGAATGCCTTTCACAAGCTCAGCTGGCGCAGGATAGAAACCGCCTTCACCTTGAACAGGCTCAAAGATGATTGCCGCAACGCGGTTTGGATCAAGATCGGCTTTGAAGAGCTTATAAAGCGCCTCAAGAGAATCTTGTGTTGAAATGCCATGTAGTTCTACAGGGTATGGGATATGGTAAACATCTGGCATCATCGCGCCAAATCCAGCTTTATAAGGCTGAACCTTGCCTGTCAGGCTCATGCCCATAAATGTACGACCGTGGAAGCCGCCTCCAAATGCAATCACAGCAGGGCGACCCGTATGAGCGCGTGCGACTTTGATCGCATTTTCAACAGCTTCTGCGCCAGTTGTCACAAAAACAGTCTTCTTATCAAAATCCCCAGCAGCCGCTTCATTGAGGCGCTCTGCTAAAGAGATATAGTTTTCATATGGAAGAACTTGGTGACACGTATGTGTAAAAGCACCCATTTGTTCTTGCACCGCATTCATGACTTTTGGGTGGCAATGGCCTGTGTTTACAACAGCAATACCTGCTGCAAAATCAATGTAACGCGTCCCTTCAACATCCCAAACTTCAGAGTTTTTAGCACGTTGTGCATAGATTTGCGTTTGCATTCCAACACCACGTGAAATGGCTTGGTCTTTTCTTGCGCTGAGCTGAGCATTTTGCATCAAAATGATCCTTATTCTTTTTGTTTATTCATTCTAAATTTGCCTCAAAGTAGCGGTGATTTATCAGGGGTGTAAGCCTATTATTAACTCCACCTAACCCATTGATTTTGCTTTACATGGGCTTCTTTATGTTTAATATATTGAACATGTTAAACGCTGATCATGATTTCGATGTAGGAAATAGGCTTCGCTCGATCCGAGAGAGGAGCGGCTTGTCTCAACGCAGCTTGGCAAAAAAGACTGGCGTCCCCAATTCGACGATCTCTCTCATTGAAGCTGGGAAAACCAGCCCATCCGTGAGTGCTTTGCGGCGTATTTTATCCGGCATTCCCATTGGGTTATCCGAATTTTTTGCCGATGAGCCTGAGAAAGAGCAACAGATTTTTTTCACAGCCGAAAGCCTGCCCGATATCGGCAAAGGCAAACTCTCTTTAAAGCAGGTGGGCAACGATCTCCTCGACCGCGCAATGATGATCTTACACGAAACATATGAGATCGGCGCCGATACGGGGCGCAAAATGTATGTTCATGATGGCGAAGAAGGCGGTGTTGTGATTTCTGGACGCATAGAAGTTACGGTCGGAGAAGAGCGTAAAATTCTAGGGCCAGGAGATGCATATTATTTTCAAAGCAAGCAGCCCCACCGCTTCAAACAAGTCGGCCCTGATCCCTGCATACTTGTCAGCGCAAGCACACCACCGAGCTTTTAAAAAAAACCCTCCAGAAAATAATTCCTGAAGGGTTTGCTTAATCATCACTCAAATATATGAATGAAAATCTATATATAGTCGCTGAAGCGATGCTTAGAGCATACCTTCACGCTGAGCTTTTTTACGAGCTAGCTTGCGAGCACGGCGAACAGCCTCGGCTTTCTCGCGTGCTTTTTTCACGGATGGCTTTTCGAAATGTTGCTTAAGCTTCATTTCACGAAAAACGCCTTCACGCTGAAGTTTTTTCTTCAAAGCACGAAGTGCTTGATCTACGTTATTATCACGAACGCTTACCTGCATGTGGTGTCACCACCTTCCTAAGTTAGATTTGCAATGAATTGCAGGATGTGGCCCTATAGCAAAAGCATATTTAATTGTCTAGTATGCACAGACATAATAGCGAGGGTTTTAAGATGGCTGCCAATGGAATTCCTGATCCCACACGAGAAAAGCTCCTCGATGCAGCTTTGGATCATGTGATTTTTGATGGCTGGAGCCCTGAAACTTTTGCACAAGCGATAAGTGATTCTGGCACTCCTGAGCCGCTTGCACGCATTGCAGCGCCCCGTGGCGCATTGGACTTGGCGAGCGCCTATCATGTTCGCGGCGACCGCTCAATGCTAAGCGCCTTAGAGCAGACAGGCCTCGAAGAAATGAAAATGCGCGAGAAGATCGCACATGCCATTTGGGTTCGACTGCAGCAAGTTGATCGAGAGATTGTTCAAAAATCCATGTCTCTTTATGCCCTTCCACATCTGGCCCCCGAAGGCACACGCTTATTGTGGGAAACATCGGATACAATTTGGACTGCGCTTGGCGATTCGTCGAAAGATATGAATTGGTACACAAAAAGGATGACCCTTTCTTCTGTTTTAGCCTCTACGATTTTATTTTGGATCGGGGATGAGAGCGCTGACAACTCAGAAACGCTAGATTTCATCGGCCGACGCATTGAGAACGTGATGCAATTTGAAAAACTCAAAGCCAGCACCAAAAACAATAAGATCCTTTCGAAAATCTTCAACTTGCCCAATCTGGCGCTTCAAAACATTCAAGCACCCGCAGGCACAAATAGGGATGATCTCCCTGGCACGCAGTAAATCTTTAGGTAGCGCATATTATGACCCATGATTTTTCTCAAACTCTTGTCTCAACAGATTGGCTTGCCCGCCAAATAGGACGCAAAGACCTCCATATCATGGATACAAGCTGGTACATGCCAGCCTCCCAACGCAACGCCTCTGAGGAATTCGCGAAATTGTCTTTGCCGGGCGCGCACTTCTTTGACATCGACAAAACCTGCGATCGCAGCTCAAACTTGCCACATATGCTCCCGAGTGAAGATGTTTTTGCACAAGCCATTCAAGGCTTTGGAGTCAATAATGGCGATCAAGTTGTCGTTTATGACAGTTCTGGATTGTTTTCAGCAGCGCGCCTTTGGTGGATGTTCCATTGTTTTGGTCATCAAAATGTTGCCGTTTTAGATGGCGGCTTGCCAAAGTGGATCGCCGAAAATCGCGCCACTGCCACGGACGCCGCCCAGCGCATTGCGACAAAACAAATGGGCAACTTCAAGGCGCGCCTTGATCTATCACTTATTCGCAGCGCAACACAAGTAGCTCAAGCTTCCGCTGATCAATCCTCGATTATTATCGATGCGCGTGCGGCAGAGAGATTCCAAGGCAATATGCCAGAGCCCCGAGAAGGCCTGCGATCAGGGCATATTCCGAACTCTCTGAATTTACCATTTGCGAAAGTTCTGCAAGCCAATGGCCAAATGAAATCGCCAAATGAGTTGAAAGAGATTTTTAAAGAGGCTGGCGTAAATACAAATGCTTCTATAATAACATCTTGCGGATCAGGTATTACTGCCGCGATCCTTTCACTTGCCTTAAAGGTTATCGGCACAGATAGTGCGCTGTATGATGGCTCTTGGAGTGAGTGGGGAATGAATAAAAACTTGGATATTGCAACTGGAGAAGCATGATGCTTAGCAATTTAACACCACAACCTGCCGACAAAATTCTTGAGCTCATGCAGCTCTACCGCGAAGATCCACGCGACAATAAAATTGATTTGGGCGTTGGTGTTTATAAAGATGCTACAGGGCTCACCCCTGTGATGCGTTCCGTTAAAGCGGCTGAAAAGAAGCTTTGGGATATTCAAGACAGCAAAACATATACGGGCCTTTCAGGCGATCCCGCGTTTAACGACGGTATGAAAGAACTCGTGCTTGCGCAAAGCGTTGATCATGCACGCGTTGCAGCCGTTGCAACACCAGGCGGAACGGGCGCTTTGCGTCAGGCTTTTGAACTCATCAAGCTTGCCAACCCAGATGCAACTGTATGGACATCGAACCCAACATGGCCCAACCATGTCTCGATCCTCAAATTCATGAAAATGAACAATCGCTCTTACGCTTACTTCAATGAAGAAACTTGCACCGTTGAATTTGATGCGATGCTGGCCTCATTAGATGAGGTTGCCGCAGGTGACGTCGTTCTCTTGCATGGCTGCTGCCACAATCCAACAGGCGCTAATTTGACGCTAGAGCAATACGGCCTTGTTGCTGATCTTATTGCTAAAAAAGGCGCGATTGCGCTGGTCGATATTGCTTATCAAGGGTTCGGCGATGGCTTGGATGAAGATGCCGCAGCAACGCGCTTACTTGCCTCCAAGCTACCTGAAATGCTGATTGCCTCTTCATGCTCTAAGAACTTTGGGATCTACCGTGAACGCACAGGCTGTTTGATGGCGATTTCTGAAAAAGCAGAACAGAGCGCAACCACTCAAGGCACGCTAAACTTCTTAAACCGTCAGAACTATTCCTTCCCGCCAGATCATGGTGCGCGCCTTGTGGGCATGATCTTAAATGATCCAGAGCTCAAAGCGGATTGGATGGCTGAATTAGAAGACGTTCGCTTAGGCATGCTTGCACTGCGCACTCAACTTGCTGATGAATTGCGCCAAAAAACCAATTCTAGCCGTTTTGACTTTATTGCCCAGCATCGCGGCATGTTTTCACGGATTGGCGCTTCAAGTGAAGAAGTGCTTCAAATCCGAAAGGAATATGGCGTTTATATGGTCGGCGATAGCCGCATGAATATTGCAGGTCTCAACACACAAACAGTGCCATTGCTTGCAGAAGCTGTTGCACGTGTGTGCAAATAAACACCAACGAACGTAAGCGGCACTGGAGAGCGCGATGTCTTTCACCATAGCAACATGGAATATCAACTCAGTCCGCTTACGCGAACCTATTGTCTTAAAACTCTTGCAAGAAAAAGCGCCAGATGTGCTGTGCTTGCAAGAGTGCAAATCACCTGTCGATTTAATCCCGACAGAAGGCTTCAAAGCACTCGGTTACAATCATATGATTGCACGTGGCCAAAAGGGCTATAACGGGGTTGCGATCATTTCGAAGCTTCCTATCGAAGAAGTTGCGGCCAATGATTACGCAGGTCTCGGCCATGCGCGCCATATTGCAGGCATATTGGAAAATGGCGTCACCATTCACAATTTTTATATCCCAGCTGGCGGCGATGTTGCTGATCGTGATGTAAATGAGAAGTTCGGCCAAAAGCTCGATTTCTTAACTGAAATGCGCGATGAATACCTCGCCAACGCCCCTCAAAAATCAATCCTTGTAGGGGATCTCAACATCGCCCCCCTCGAGGATGATGTATGGGACACAAAAAAGCTCAAAAAGGTCGTCTCACACACGCCAATTGAAATTGAGCATTTAACGGCGGTTATGGATGCGGGAAATTGGATTGACATTACACGCCAAGATATCCCTGAAGGCAAGCTCTATAGCTGGTGGTCCTACCGCGCTAAAGACTGGAATGCCGCTGATAAAGGGCGTCGCTTAGATCATGTATGGGCAACTCAAGACATCGCAGACAAAGCGCATAGCTCTTTCATTTGGAGAGAAGCGCGCGGATGGGAAAAGCCTTCAGATCATGCGCCAATTTTTACACAGTTTGATCTTTAATATTTTCTCACACACCACATATAAACTTAAATACTTATATTTTTAAGGACGCACCATGGATTTTGACCTCTCCGCAAACACAGAGACAAATGGCAATGAAAGCTACGTAAAAGATGTAACGGAAGCGGATTTTATGGCCGAGGTCGTTGAGGCCTCGCAAGAAACACCTATCATCGTTGACTTCTGGGCGCCTTGGTGCGGCCCCTGCAAAACGCTCGGCCCAGCGCTTGAAGCAGCTGTGAATGCGCAAGGCGGCAAGGTTAAGATGGTGAAGGTCGATGTCGACAAGAACCAAATGATCGCAGGTCAGCTGCGCGTCCAATCGATCCCAACTGTCTATGCGTTTTTCCAAGGCCAGCCCGTTGATGGGTTCCAAGGCAATGTCGCCCCTTCTGAAATCGAAGCCTTTGTCAAAAAAACCGCTGAATTGGCAGGAGACGGCGGCCTTGCCGACGCCATTGCCGCAGCAGATGAAATGTTAGCAGCGGGTGAAATTGAGGATGCGTTACAAACGTATCAGGCAATTTTAGAAGAAGATTCGAACTTACTCAGCGCTTACGTCGGCGTTGCGAATTGCCACCTTGCGCAAGAGGCCATTGATGAAGCGGAAGCTGTTGTGAATGGTATCCCTGCGGAATTATCGTCCGATCCTCTTGTCGATGCGATTTTGGCACAAATCGCCCTGTCTCGCGAGGCGGAAAATGCCGGCCCTCTTGGCGATTTGGAAAAAGAAGTTCAAGCCCATCCTGAAAACATGCAAGCGAAACTCGATCTTGCCATTGCCCAACATGGCGCAGGGCAAATTGAAACATCGGTAGAGACATTGCTACAAGCTTTCAAACAAGATCGTGAGTGGGAAAATGGCGCGATCAAAGAGCAGTTGTTTAAGATCTTTGATAGCCTCAAGCCCAATGATCCGATTGTATTAAATGGTCGGCGCAAGCTTTCTTCTATGATTTTCCTTTAAGCGTCTTTTCAGATAAGTTGCCCTCATGAGAATCCCAAGCAGTTTACCCAAAACAATCCCCCTCTTTCCCATTCGAGGCGCCTTGCTTTTGCCGCGAGCGCATTTGCCGCTCAACGTGTTTGAGCCTCGGTTTTTGCAGCTCATTGAAGACAGCTTGAAGACGGATGAAAGATTAATTGGGCTTGTCCAAACGGGTGCAGAAGATGAAGCCGCCCTGCAAACTGTGGGATGTGTGGGGCGCATAACGTCTTTCACCGAAACAGATGATGGCCGCTATTTGATAACAATATCGGGCATCTCCCGCTTTGAATTGCTTGACGAAGTTCACCTCGACACACCCTATAGAAACTTCAATGTCTCTTGGGACCGCTTTGAGATGGACAGGCATAGAAAAGCAAAAGAATCGAACATTCAGCGCAGCGAGTTTTTGGATCTTCTAAACCGCTTTTTTGCCTCTGAAGGATTAGAGACGGATTGGGAGAAGCTGGAAAGTGCCGATAATGAACTTTTAATCAATTCTCTCTCTATGCTCTGCCCCTTCTCAGAAGAAGACAAACAAGCGCTTTTAGAAGCAACCGACCTACAAAAACGCTTAGAAACATTGATCGCCTTGATGGAATTTTCTTTGCACGGCGGCTCCAGTAAGGATGTTATGTAATGAACGACACTCAAGGCAAAGAAGCTAAATCAACAATCGAGCGCAAGATGCTCGAAGCCCTGATCTGCCCGCAAACACGCACATCCCTGCGCTATGATGCACAAAAGCAAGAGCTAATATCTGACAAAGCCGCCTTGGCCTTTCCGATCAGAGATGGCATTCCAATTATGCTCATTAGTGAAGCCAGACGACTAAAATCTTAACCGTCAAAGAATGCTTTCAAAATGCTAATTTATAAGATCTTCCGCCGCAATGAATGGGAAAACCTCCTGAAAGAAGGTTATACATTTGGTGCGCCGGTTGATCTAAAAGATGGTTACATCCATTTTTCCACTGCCGAGACACTCCAAGAAACGGCGCGCAAGCACTTCTCCCAAGACAAAGATCTAACCCTGATTGCCTGCCGCTCAGAAGAACTCGCCAAAGATATTAAATGGGAAAAGGCGCGCAAAGGTGATTTGTTTCCGCATCTCTACCGCCAGCTCAATTTAGACGATATATTTTGGCACCACGATTTGCCCTTGGCCAAGCAGCCCAGCTCCGACAGCCATATTTTCCCTAAGCTCCCAACATAGCGAGAGACCCATGAGTAGATTAGAACACCTTGCCCTCAAAGCTTTGTATCTATTCGATCCCGAAAAAGCACATACTCTCGCACTCTTAGGGCTGCGTTCAAATTGTGCCCCTCTCTCAGGGCCGCTCACATCACCAAGATTACAAACTGAAATATCAGGATTAAAGCTAGGCAATCCTATCGGCCTTGCTGCAGGTTTCGACAAAAATGCACAAGCCATCTCGCAACTTTCGCGGGCAGGCTTTGGCTTCATCGAAGTCGGCGCCGTGACGCCGCTGCCGCAACCCGGCAACCCAAAGCCTCGCTTATTTCGCCTCAGCGAAGATAAGGCTGTGATCAATCGATTTGGCTTCAATAATGAAGGCATGGAGGTTGTTGGCGCACGCCTCAAAAAAGCCACTGACACTCATAACGAACGCAATGTTCCGCTCGGATTAAATCTTGGGGCCAATAAAACAAGCACCGATAAAGCTGAGGACTTCGCCAAAGTCTTGCGCCACTGCGGAAATTCAGTTGATTTTGCAACGGTGAATGTCTCCTCCCCCAACACGGAAAAACTCAGAGACTTACAAGGCGCCGAAGCACTTGCATCGCTGCTTGAAGGCGTCATGAATGCGCGCGACACTTTGGAAAAGAAAATTCCGATTTTCTTAAAAATCGCTCCAGACTTAGAAATCTCGGAAATCAAAGAAATCGCGCAAGTTGCAACAAATGCGAATATTGATGCCATCATTGCAACAAATACCACGCTAGAGCGCAAAAACTTGCACTCAAAGCATCAAAACGAACAAGGCGGCCTTTCTGGGCAACCTCTTTTTGAAAAATCGACGCAGGTTCTAGCCCAGCTCTCCAAAGAGTTAGATGCAAAAATCCCGCTCATCGGCGTCGGGGGCGTCTCGTCGGCCACGCAAGCTTATGCAAAAATTCGCGCGGGCGCATCCGCGATCCAGCTCTATTCCGCGATGGTTTACCAAGGGCTTTCGCTTGCCGGAAAAATCGCAATAGAATTAGATCAACTTCTCGAAAATGACGGCTTCGAGCATATTTCTCATGCCGTAGGCGTCGATCGCGATGATTGGCTATGATGAGGTTAAAGCGATCTCTCTAAACTTGGATATCGCGACAAAAGGCTCAGCCCGCGTGCGCCATAACTAATCAAAAGCGCGCCCCAAAGGCCGTGATTGCCATAAAGCGGCAAGAGAATAAGCACGGCCACAAGATAGATGAGGGTCGATAGAATCATCATATTGCGCATATCCGCGCTACGTGTCGCTCCGATAAAGACCCCATCCATGATCCACGCCCCGACCCCAACGATAGGCGCGAGTGCCATCCAAGGGAGATAAGCCGCAGCACTTGCACGCACATCTTGCGCACTCGCCATAATGGCCACGATATGCGGCCCGAAAAACAAAAATGCGCTTGCCAGAATTAAACTCGCGATTCCCGCCCAGATAAAGGAAAGCACAACGCCCTGACGAAGATGATCGCGCGCCTTTGCCCCAATAGCTTGCCCAACGATCACTTCGGCTGAGAAGGCAAACCCATCAAGTGCAAATGCTGTAATTTCAATAAACTGCATCAAAATATGATTGGCGGCCAATATATCGTCGCCTTGTCGCGCGCCCAAGAAGGCAAATGAAATCATCACAGCCAACAGCAAAACAGAACGCACTGTTATATTGGCATTGAGTTTGAGCATATAAAGCAAACGCTCTTTATCGAACACGCGCGGCCAGTTTTTCCAATTCGGGCCTTTAAATGCGTCCCGACAGAGATAAAGCGCTAAAAAGAAGCCGAAGATTTCGGCAGTGACGGTCGCAAACGCCACGCCCTCAACACCCCAACCAAGGCCCAACACAAACCAAAAATCTAAAACAACATTGGTGCCATTAATAACAATCTGCAAAACCAAGACGGCCTTGCTCCGCTCCAGCGCAATAAGCCAGCCAGTGAGACCGTAGAGAGCGATTGCAAAAGGCGCGGAATAAACACGAATACTGATGTAACTTTGTGCAAATTCTTCAACACGTTGAGAGGCGGGCGCCATTTCAAAGGCGAGCCAAATCAAGGGCGCTTGGAGAATTATAATAGCGAGCCCCCCCGCCAAAGCGATCAAAAGCGCCCGCGTCAACAAAACAGAGACTTCCAATTGATCATTCGCACCATAGGCTTGAGATACGAGGCCTGTGGTCCCCATTCTCAAAAAGCCGAACACCCAATAAACAGCCGCAAGAATAACCGCACCAATCCCAACAGCACCAATCAGCGCCGCATCACCAAGTTGACCAATCACCCCAGTATCAACAGCGCCTAGGATCGGCACTGTTGCATTGGACAAAACCATCGGCAACGCGATTTTCAAAACGCGTCTATGTGTCGGCTTCGAGCTGGGTGCGATTTGCGCGTTATAGTCTTGCGCCACCTATTGCGCCTCGCTGGGTGCTGGCATCAAGAAATGCCCATTGGCTTGCACGATAGGGCGAGAATGATTGTCTTGCCAAGCGCTGACGCTCACTGAGGCATATCTGCGCCCAGAGCGCACGACTTGCGCGCGCGCATAAGCATCACGCGGCAATCCCGAACGCAAGAAATCAACTGTAAAATCGATTGTCCTCGGCAAGCGCGGCATGGAGCTGTTGATTTTATCGCCATCTTCAAGCTTGGGCCAGAACACTGACCAACTGAGCGTAATCAACGCCGTTACTTCCAAAAATGCAGAGAGCGCACCGCCGTGCAAGGCCGGCAACATCGGATTACCGATCAGATCTTCTCTGTAAGGCAAGAGGGCTGTTAATTCATCGCCGCGTCGATCAAAATCAATGCCCATATAGCCAATATATGGCACGCGTGCGACAAGATCCTTCAAGGCCTCATCGCGGCGCTCTTTGATCACTTGCACAGGCTCAGGCGTTTTTCGTCTTACGTAACCATTCATGATTTGCCCTCAATCGTAAAAGCACCCGTGGCAGTCGCAACAGGCACATCTTCGCGCCCATCATGAGCTGTCGCCCGAATAAAGGCAACATTGCGCGTGACATGATAGCATTCCGCTTTTGCCACAATGGCCTCCCCAGGCGTTGCGCTTCGCATGTAATCAATACGCAAATCTAACGTGGCTGTTGCAGCCCCCGCTTCTGGATGACTCATGACAGCTGCGCCCGCGCAAGTATCCATCAGCGCCGAAATCGCCCCGCCATGAATAACGCCGGTATCAGGGTCGCCAATCAAATGTTCTGCATAAGGCATCACAATTTGAGCCTTGCCTTGTTCTAGCACTTCCAACTTCATGCCTAAGGCACGCGAGTGTGGGAGAACGTCAATAAAATTCTTCGCGATATGACTGCGATCTACGCTCATTTTTCAACTTTCTAAACTCAAAAAGAAACAGCCCCTACGAATTGCAAGGCTGCAATCTAGCTCTCAAGAATAACTCAAGTATAAGCTATTCTCCTTTATAAGCCGTAACCTCAATTTCAATTTTATACTTTGGATCAATCAAAGCGCATTCGATCATCGTTGCCGCGGGTGGGTTTTCACCAAAGGTCGCCGCTAGAATATCCCAACATTCTTGGAAATCATCGCCATTTGGAAGATAATAATTCACGCGCACAACATCTGCAAAGCCTGATCCAGCCTCTTTCAATGCGTTTTCTATGCAGCTAAGCGCTGATTTGCACTGCTCACGCACATCCGCCGAAATTTCAGCGCCCTGCGCGACTGTCCCTGCAACATATACTGTATTCCCAGCGACCACCGCGCGACAATACCCGATTTTCTGCTCATAAACTCCGCCAGAAGAGATGCGCTTAATCGGCATGATAAACTCCAAAAAAATAGCCCAAGCATTTGTATACTTGGGCTAAAATAATAACGAGTTTGAGTCTCATAGTCTATAGAAGGCGCGCAGATTTATTGCGCTAGGCTGAATAGACGCCCTCATAAAGTGGGATCAATGTTTCATCATCAAAAAGAGACGATACGGATGTGCCATTCCAAGTATTAATCACAGATTGAGCAAAGATTGGCGCCATTGGTACAACGCGAATATTTTTGCATCCTTTTACAGAATCTGTCGCTTGAATAGAATCTGTGACAACCAGAGAAGAGAGTTTTGAGCTCGAAATGCGCTCGACCGCCGGCCCAGAAAGAACGCCGTGCGAAATATAAGCATGCACTTCCTCAGCACCACTTTCCATCAAATGCTCAGCCGCTTTACATAAAGTACCCGCTGTATCAACGATATCATCAACAATGATACATTTCTTACCAACCACATCCCCAATAATTGTCATCTCTGCGATTTCACCCGGCTTTTCGCGGCGCTTATCAACAATTGAGAGAGGTGCATTAATGCGCTTTGCGAGATCGCGTGCGCGCGCAACTCCGCCAACATCAGGAGAAACAACCATAATGTCATCCATAGAGGACTTGAAATGATGCTTGATATCGAGAGCGAAAACAGGAGATGCGTATAAGTTATCTACTGGAATATCATAAAAGCCTTGAATTTGGCTCGCATGAAGATCCAAGGTTAAAATCCGTTCTATTCCTGCGGCGGCCATCATATTTGCAACCAATTTCGCAGTAATTGGCGTGCGCGCTTTTGTGCGTCTATCTTGGCGTGCGTAGCCAAGATAAGGAATAACAGCCGTGATACGGCCTGCAGAAGAGCGTCTTAGCGTATCGGTGATGATAAGCAATTCCATAAGATTATCATTCGCAGGATTCGAAGTTGGCTGGATGATAAACATATCTTCGCCGCGTACATTTTGATGTACCTCAACAAAAATTTCACCGTCATTAAAGCGCTCAACTCGAGAATCACAAAGTTCGATATTCTTACCGCGGTGCATCGATAGCCGCCGAGCAATGGCTTTCGCTAAAGGCTTATTTGCATTTCCCGATATGAGCTTTGGTTCAGATGAAATTGACATGGCTGATATTCCCTGATTTCAACAGTCTTGTAACACAACCTTCGCTTATCATTCATAAGATTTTTTGCAAGTTTGTAATATCACAGTTGGCTAATTTATTTCCAATACGAGCCAAAAAGATATATTCACAGCGCAAGATTGCGGCTTTTCGCCTATAGAATGTAAGTGTGGTTTATCTGGACCAAAAATATTATATTTGTTAAAGTACGAAAAAACGGACAAAGATCCGTCATAAAAATTGAGGCATAGCTATTATGAAGTTCCCAGAGCGGTTTTCCAATCTGCCTGAATACGCATTTCCGCGTTTGCGCAATCTGCTTGATTGCCATGCGCCAGGTGGTGATGTCATCGCAATGACAATCGGCGAGCCTCGACACGGGTTGCCCGATTTCGTTGCGCCGATTTTGGCCGATGAAATCCAAGGTTTCACCAAATATCCAAACAACAACGGCTCCGAAGCCCTCCTGAGCGCAATTTCCAATTGGCTCAAATGGCGCTTTGATATCCGAGCCGATGCTGATCGTGAGATAATGGCCCTCAACGGCACGCGCGAAGGGCTGATGAATGCATGCATGGCTCTATGTCCTGAGGATAAGAATGGCAGTAAGCCATATGTCCTATCGCCTAATCCCTTCTATCAAGTCTATGCCGTCGCCGCACTTGCCGCTGGGGCAGAGCCTCTTTTCGTGCCTGCCTTAGCAGAAAATAACTTTTTACCAGATTACGCGGGCTTGCCGAGTGATATCTTAGATAAAACAGCAATCGTCTATCTGTGTTCCCCTTCAAATCCACAAGGCGCAATTGCGCCAGAAGCCTATCTCAAAGAGCTGATAGAGCTTGCACATAAGCATGATTTCAAAATCTTTTCAGATGAATGCTATTCTGAAATCTATAGCAACACAGCCCCCCCATCTTCGATGGAAGTCGCCCAAAAAATGGGGGCTGATCCTGAACGTGTCGTTATATTTCATTCGCTCTCAAAGCGCTCCAACATGCCAGGCCTACGCTCAGGTTTCGTAGCATCTGGCCCTGAAAATATTGAGCGCATCCGAAAGCTACGAGCCTATTCTGGGGCGCCGGTTCCAAATCCTATTCAAGCCGTTTCAACCAAAGCTTGGTCTGATGAAGAGCACGTCATCCATTCGCGCCAACTCTACGTTGAGAAGTTTAAAATCGCAGATGAGATTTTCGCAAACATCGATTCTATTTCCGCACCAGAAGCCGGATTTTTCCTCTGGCTGCCTGTCGAAGATGGGGAAGAGGCTAGCTTGAAGTTGTGGCGTGAAACAGGTGTGCGCACCCTTCCTGGGGCTTATCTCTCTCGCGATGCGGATGGCAAAAATCCTGGCAAAAACTATATAAGGGCAGCTTTAGTCGCCCCAAAAGAAGAAACAAAACGCGGATTAGAGATTATCCGTGAGTGTTTGTACAAGTAAACGAGGCAAAAATGGCATCTTATCAAGCACGCGGGCGAGATCCTCTCTTTGATAGCAAGACACAGGCAGCTTTGGAAAAAAGATCCAAGGAACTGATCGGCGTTGGCTTTATTGTCATCTCCTTTCTGTTTTCTCTTCTGCTGGGCAGCTACACCCCCGAAGATCCCAGCTGGCTTTCTTCAACATCAGAGCCTGCACAAAACACTTTAGGGCGCTTTGGTGCTTCTATTGCCTCTCCACTTATGGTGATATTTGACATCGCATCATGGGGAATACCGCTCTATTTTGCCGCTTGGGGGATACGCTTTATTCTCCACCGTGGTTCAACGCGCGTGCTCTCAAGATCGGTTTTCGCACCAATATCAATCGCACTAATTGCCGTTTACGCTGCGACACATTCAAGCTCAGCGCCTCAAAGCTTTGGCGGTTTGTTTGGCGACACGCTTCTTGCTGCCTTGATCCAAATCGTGCCTCTCGGGGCAGCCTTATCTTTGAAACTTCTGTCTTTTGGCCTGTTCTTCGCATCAATCGCGTTGTTTTTATATGTTCTTGGCTTCACGAAAGAGGAGCTTTCAAAAATCACGCGCTTTGCAATCCTTGGCCTTGTTGCGCTATATGCGTTTATATTAGAGCTTTTCGGCAAAGGCGCTCGCAAATCCGTTCAACTTAGCCAAGACTTCTCGCAAAAGCGCGAAGAAAGCCGTCAACGCGCTGCTGAAATGGCCGCTTACCAAGAGCAAATTCAAAATGAACAGCAGCACTATGAGCAAAGCCCTGCAGCAAGCCGCATTATGCGTCAAGAAAGCTTTCTGCCGGATGAGCGCCAAATAGACGAACAACATTTCAATCTTGTTGATGAGGACGATCATACTCTGAGCTATGATGATCTGCCTGAGCACGCTGAAATCGAGCAACAGCCTGTTCAACATCCTGTAGAGCCTCCCTCGCAAGATGACAAAATGCGCTCACGGATCACCAAAGCCATCAACGCGCGCCTGCGCTTAGGGGCGCATGGGAATCTAGGCGATTTAACAAGAGTAGAACCGCCACTCACTGCCGCACAAAAAGCGGCCGCAAAGTATAAAAAAGGACAAGCTCCAATTTTATATGCAAAGAAAGATGAACCCCCTTCTGCGCAAGAACAGGCTCATCAAATGCACGACGATTTCGAAATGGAGCCTGCAGCCCCCTTCGCGCCTGACATACCCTCCTTTGAAACCGCGGAAGCACCAATGGAGATGGCGGCGCTTGAAAGTGTGAACTATCACGATGAGGCGCAAGCCAATGATGATTATTCAATAGAAGAGCCTGAATATGTTGCACATCAACAAGAGCGCTACGTTCCTGAGGCCCCTTTGATCCCAGAAGCTAAAGCCGTTGTCCAACATAGGGCCACAAAGCCCATCACGCCTTCTAAACAAGCTAAATCCGAAGCGCAGCCGAGCCTCAAATTCGATCCGACAGAAGCACAATATGAGACACCGCCCCTCTCGCTTTTAGATAATCCAGTCCACATCGAGCGCCACACGCTCTCAGATGAAGCGCTCGAAGAAAATGCGCGCATGTTGGAGAATGTTCTCGATGATTACGGGGTTAAGGGCGAAATTGTATCTGTCCGACCTGGTCCTGTTGTCACCATGTATGAACTTGAGCCAGCCCCTGGCTTGAAAGCATCCCGCGTGATTGGCTTAGCTGATGACATCGCGCGCTCTATGTCTGCGCTTTCTGCACGTGTCTCTACAGTGCCTGGGCGCTCTGTTATTGGCATCGAATTGCCAAATGAAAATCGTGAGACTGTTGGCTTTAGAGAAATCCTTTCAACGCGGGATTACGGCGATGGAAAACATGCGCTTCCTCTTGCTTTAGGCAAAGATATTGGCGGCGAAAGTGTTGTCGCCAACCTTGCGAAAATGCCTCACCTTTTGATCGCAGGGACAACCGGTTCAGGGAAATCAGTCGCGATCAACACGATGATTTTATCTCTGCTGTATAAGCTAACACCCGCAGAATGCCGTCTGATCATGATCGACCCGAAGATGCTCGAACTTTCGGTTTATGACGGCATCCCCCATCTACTTTCTCCTGTTGTAACAGATCCAAAGAAGGCCGTTGTGGCCCTCAAGTGGGTTGTGGCTGAAATGGAAGATCGCTACCGCAAAATGTCTAAAATGGGCGTTCGCAACGTCGATGGCTACAACGGCCGCGTCAAAGAAGCGCTTGCAAAAAATGAGATGTTTTCGCGCACCGTTCAAACAGGGTTTGACGAAGAAACGGGCGATCCTATTTTTGAGACCGAAGAATTCCAGCCTGAAATTCTGCCTTTCATCGTCGTTATCGTTGATGAGATGGCCGATTTGATGATGGTTGCAGGCAAGGAAATCGAAGCTTGTATTCAACGCCTTGCGCAAATGGCGCGTGCCTCTGGCATCCATATCATCATGGCGACGCAACGCCCTTCTGTCGATGTTATCACGGGTACAATTAAAGCAAACTTCCCAACGCGAATTTCTTTCCAAGTGACCTCTAAGATTGACAGCCGTACCATCTTAGGCGAACAGGGCGCAGAACAGCTTTTGGGCATGGGGGACATGCTTTATATGGCAGGCGGCGGACGCATTCAGCGCTGCCACGCCCCTTTTGTTACCGATGAAGAAGTCGAAAAGGTTGTAACCTATCTTAAAGATTACGGCCCGCCTGATTATGTTGGTGGCGTTGTTGAAGGGCCAGACGATGAGAAATCCGCAAGCATTGATGCCGTTTTGGGCCTTAATACGGGCGGCAATACTGGCGGTGAAGATGTGCTTTATGATCAAGCTGTTGCCATCGTCTTAAAAGATCGCAAATGCTCCACCTCATATATTCAGCGCAAATTATCGATCGGGTATAATAAAGCCGCTAAATTGGTTGAGCAAATGGAAGATCAAGGCGTTGTCTCCCCTGCAAACCACGTTGGCAAGCGCGAGATACTCGTTCCAGAACAGTAACATATTTATCATACGCAAGATGCCCCTCCCCTATTCGCGTTTTTGTGATGCGCATGGGGATAGAAAAGGCAAGCTGGGTGTATATATTAGGAATTATGACATTGATACGCAAAATACTTATAAGCTGCATCGCCGTGATTACATTCACAGCGGCAGCGCAAGCCGAAAAACTTTCGCTTACCGAAATTTCGGATTACTTAAACAGCTTAGAGAATGTTTCGGCTGATTTTCAACAATCCAATGAAGATGGGAGCGTTTCCACAGGGAAGCTGTTGATCCGCCGCCCTGGTCGCCTGCGCCTAGAATACGGCGGAGAATTTGCACCCTTAGTATTGGTTTCTGGTGGCCAAGTGGGCGTCTTCGATCCAAGCTCGAATGAACCACCAACGCGCTTTCCCTTAAATCAAACGCCTCTGTCCATCATCTTGAAACGCAATGTCGATCTCACGCAGACGAAGATGGTCGTCTCTCATACTGCGCGCGGAAATGATACATATGTACGTGCGCAAGACCCAGACCATCCTGAATATGGATATATTGATTTGATCTTTGGGGATGCGCCAATCTTGAAAGCTTGGAAAATCAAAAGCCAAGACGGCAGCGAGACATTTATTCAACTCACAAAAATGGAACTCGGTGGGAGCCTTAAATCATCTCTCTTCAACATTAAATCAGAAGCCAAAAAACGCGGAACGCCGATCGAATGATCGGCGTTTAAGTTTTTAGATTTTGCCACAAGCTTGAAGTTGCGCTTGGTATTTTTGAGCCCGCGTCCCAACACGAGAGGCAACTCTGAGCAACCAAGGCTTCTTATTGTAGCTCTGGCGCGAATACCCGCCACGCCCCTCGTGGTATGCAAGATACTGACGCCTTGCATCCGTCTTCGAAATCCCAAGTTGGCGCGTGGTTAAATCCATATACCAACCCATAAAATCAGTTGCATCTTTGATGTCTGTACGGCTTGTCCAACGTCCGCCCTCTTGCTCTTGGTACTCTTTCCAAGTCCCATCAAGAGCTTGCGAATAACCATAAGCCGAACTTATCCGACCATTTGGAATAATACCAAAAACATATTTCTTCGGTGGGCGCGCATTGGCGATGAATTTACTCTCTTGGTAAATCGTTGCCATTTGCACACTGACAGGAACACCCCATTTACTTTCAGTTTTCTTCATCGCACGCAAATAGCTTGGGTGCTGATCTACGATCGCACATGCGTTTTCAAGATTGCGCGGCGCAACATTCTTACTGTTGCCACAAGCTGCAAGAACTGCCAGCACCCCTAAAAGGGTAAGCTTTTTAAACATTTTATGCCTCAATTATTTTTATAAGATAACTATAACTGATTCCTACAATCTAAAAAGAGCTTTTCTAAAAAGTCGCGAAAAACCGCAAGCTGGCGGTTAGGCGCGATGCTTGCGGCTCATGAAAATCAGATAAAGCCCAGAGAAGATAAGCGGCAAGGATAGAATTTGCCCCATTTGCATAAAGAAGAAAACATGCCCTGCTGGATTATCAATGGAGATAAATTGTTGATCCGCTTCTCGGTAAAATTCGACGATAAATCGCGAAACGCCATACCCCATCAAGAACAAGCCCGTTATCAAGCCTGATCGTTTCAGAGCTTTAAAACCGAATGCGAGCGTCAATAAAATACCACCGAGAAGAAGCCCCTCAAGACCAGCTTCATATAGTTGTGAAGGGTGTCTGGCACAATAGTCGCCCACATTGGTGCAGCTCTGCGCGTCGCTGAACGGAAAGATCACCGCCCAAGGCCCATCCCATGGCTTGCCCCATAGTTCGGCGTTGATAAAATTAGCCAAGCGCCCAAACAAAAGCCCAATGGGAGCGGCTAGCGCGAGACTATCGGCAAGCGGCAATAAGGGCACATCATTTCTTTTTCCCCAAATAAACGCGGCGATAACAACACCTAAAAAGCCGCCATGAAAGGCCATTCCCCCATTCCAAACACGTATAATCTCGATGGGATCGGCGAGATATTGGGCAGGTTGATAGAAAAGCACATAGCCTAAGCGCCCTCCAACGATCACGCCAATAATAATCCAAGTCACAAGATCTTCAAAAAGCTCCTTGCGCATGGGGGCTTGATTATTTGGCCACAACTCAGCGCGCTTAAGCGTATAAGAAATCAAACTCCAGCCAAGAATTATTCCAAAAATATATGCCAGCGCATACCATCTTAGAGCAATATGAATGGGCCCTAAATTAATCTCAAAAAGAGTAGGTGAGATATCAGGGAAGTTTAAAACAGCGGGGAGTGTCATCATCGTAAATAAGTCCATGCCGCATCAATGCCATGAAAGTTGAGAGTGTCAAGCTTGTGTATGATCACAAATGCCCCCATATAAGATAAAAATATTTTGGAGTGATATGATGCAAACAAAAAATAAGATCTTAGACGATATTTCGCAGCTTATGACAAATGCTATGGGCGTCGCTCAAGGGGCGAAGGATGAAGCGAATACAGCAATATCAGGTCTGCTTGATCGCTGGCTGGCTGAGCGTGATTTTGTGACGCGTGAAGAATTTGATGTCGTTCGAGACATGGCGCAAAAAGCACGCGAAGAAAACGAAGATCTAAAAAAACGTCTTGAAGCGCTTGAAGAGGTGCTTAAAAAATAATTTAAGCCCTCGCTCTCACGCAGGGAGGATGCGTGGGAGCGAAAGCTTAAAGGCAGGAAGATTAGAAAATTGGGGAAGCTTAGTTGCTTGCCTCGTTAAGATCTTCAACAGCAGCTTCAAAACCATCCACTGAAAGAACTGCGAGGAGCTCATCAGAGCTTGTTGTTCTAATTTTGATCTTTACGTCTGTATTCGCACCAGCGTGTACATCGGTCATTCCAAGCAAATCACCACGTTCGCCGCCATGATAGTTGTAGACTTTTACAGTCCCGTCAGAGGAGGCACGAACCAAATCTAAAGAGATGTTTGTATCAAAATTTTGTGCGCCTCTTTGGAAGATTGAATCGGCATGTGCCGCGCCACCAAAAAGAATTGTTGCAGTTACGATTGCTGTTGTGATTGCCTTGAAAGTCATATCTACGCCTTTGATTTTAATTGGATATTCTTTCATTTGAAAGATTTTCCGTTTCCTTGTGTTATAGATATAGGCCTCTATCTCAGACTTTAAAAGGGCCATTTGTTCACAATGTGTTCACATAAAAGAGAGACTGTTGTGAGGCGTTCTGGCAATAAAAAAGCGCAGCTGAAAAGAACAGCTGCGCCTTGTTGTTTTATAGAGAAGTTTCGATTTAAGAATCTGCTGGGATCACACGCAAATTGAGTTCGCGAAGTTGTTCGTTTTGCGGCTCGCTTGGGGCGTTCATCATCAAGTCTTCCGCACGTTGGTTCATTGGGAAGAGCATGACTTCACGGATGTTATCTTGATCTGCGAGAAGCATCACAGCGCGGTCGATCCCCATAGCACAGCCACCATGCGGAGGTGCACCGAATTGGAAGGCTTGATAAAGCGCACCAAAGCGAGATTTCACTTCCGCTTCATCATAGCCCGCAATTTCAAAGGCTTTAAGCATCAATTCTGGCTGATGGTTTCGGATCGCACCTGAAACAAGCTCATAACCGTTACAAGCCAGATCATACTGCCAGCCTTTGACTTCAAGCGGATCGCCATTCAAAGCATCCATCCCGCCTTGCGGCATTGAGAATGGGTTGTGTTCAAAATCAATCGCGCCGCTCTCTTCATCTTTTTCATAGATTGGGAAATCGACGATCCATGCGAATTTGAACTGTGCAGCCCAATTTGCATCTTCAGGTGATTTTGGCGTTTCTGCCCAGATTGTATCACGTGCTTTGCCCGCAACGCGCTCGAATGCTTTTGGCTTACCACCCAAGAAGAAGGCCGCATCGCCCACTTCAAGGCCGAGCTGCTGACGAATAGCTTCTGTGCGTTCAGGGCCGATATTTTTCGCCAATGGACCAGCCGCTTCCATGCCTTCGCCTTGATCGCGCCAGAAGATATAGCCCATTCCCGGAAGGCCTTCTTGCTGCGCGAATTTATTCATGCGGTCACAGAATTTACGTGAACCGCCTTTTGGCGCAGGAATTGCGCGGACTTGCGTGCCGTCTTGCTCTAAAAGCTTCGCGAAGATAGCAAATCCAGAGCCGCGGAAGTGCTCAGACACATCTTGCATTTTAATCGGGTTGCGAAGATCTGGTTTGTCAGAGCCATACCAAAGGGCGGCATCTTTATAAGAAATTTGCGGCCAATCGCGGTTCACTGCACGGCCTTTGCCGAATTTCTCAAACATGCCTGCAATGACAGGTTCAACAGTATCGAAAACATCTTGCTGTGTTACAAAGCTCATTTCAACATCAAGCTGATAGAAATCCGTTGGGGAGCGGTCTGCGCGCGGGTCTTCATCGCGGAAACATGGTGCGATCTGGAAATACTTGTCGAAACCAGAAACCATAAGCAGCTGTTTAAACTGCTGCGGCGCTTGCGGAAGCGCATAGAATTTACCAGGGTGCAAACGAGATGGGACGAGGAAATCTCGCGCGCCTTCAGGCGAAGAAGCGGTGATAATCGGCGTTTGGAATTCGTTGAAGTTTTGATCCCACATGCGCTGACGAAGATCTTGAACAACTTGTGAGCGCATGATCATATTTTGCTGCATTTGCTCACGGCGAAGATCGAGATAGCGGTGCTTGAGGCGTGTTTCTTCTGGGTATTCTTGATCGCCAAAGACCATCAATGGCAATTCGCCCGCATCGCCTAGGATTTCCAAGTCTCTCACGAAAACTTCAATTTCACCCGTTGGCAGCTTTGCATTCACCAAGCTTTCATCGCGCGCTTTGACATTGCCATCAATGCGGATACACCATTCAGAGCGCACTTTTTCCATCTCTGCGAAAACAGGGCTATCTGGATCACAAAGAACTTGTGTCATACCATAATGATCGCGCAAATCGATAAACAGGACGCCACCGTGATCGCGAATGCGGTGAACCCAGCCTGAGAGACGAACGGTTTCGCCTTCGTTTGATTTATTTAAGTCGGCACATGTATGAGTGCGATAGGCGTGCATGATAATCGTTCCTTCGGTCCTCTAGGTGATCCTAGAAATAGATGCAATTTATTGATATGAGATACACAGCTTGTATCTTGGAAAGTCAAGTCTTCTAAGGCTGGGAATAGCTATTGTTTGCTTAATTTATCCTTAATTGAGGCCGAAGTTTGGCGAACTCACGTGAGTCTGGAGGCAAAAGCGAAAATATCTTTAAAAAGACTCCATATCGCACTTGAATGAAGCACAGGCTTCGTTATAACCACGACAATTTGCGTATTTCCACATGGAATCTCTTATACTCATAAGCTGAAAACGCGCTCAAGCTCCTTATCGCCTGCAATCGAGGTCTGCTATGCCAAAAAGAACTGACATTAAATCCATCATGATCATCGGGGCTGGCCCGATTGTTATCGGTCAAGCTTGTGAGTTTGACTATTCAGGGGCGCAAGCTTGTAAAGCACTTCGAGAAGAAGGCTACCGCGTCATTTTGGTTAACTCCAACCCAGCAACAATCATGACAGACCCGGGCCTCGCTGATGCGACTTATATTGAGCCGATCACACCCGAAGTTGTTGCCAAGATTGTTGAAAAAGAGCGCCCTGATGCGATTTTGCCAACAATGGGCGGTCAAACAGGGCTCAACACAGCTCTGTCACTTGATGACATGGGTGTGCTGGAAAAATTTAATGTCGAACTCATCGGTGCCAAGCGCGATGCGATTGAGATGGCCGAAGACCGCAAGCTCTTCCGCGAGGCTATGGATCGTCTAGGGATTGAAAACCCTAAGGCAACCATCGTTGCCGCCCCAAAGAATGAAGCGGGCAAATACGATATCCAAGCCGGCCTTAAAGATGCGATGGAAGCGTTGGAAGAAATTGGTCTGCCTGCCATCATTCGCCCCGCTTTCACATTGGGCGGCACAGGCGGCGGCATTGCGTATAACCGCGAAGATTACGAATATTATTGCCGCTCAGGCCTCGAAGCCTCGCCAATGGCGCAAATCTTGGTAGATGAAAGTCTGCTTGGATGGAAAGAATACGAAATGGAAGTGGTTCGCGACACAGCCGACAACGCGATCATCGTATGTGCAATCGAAAACGTAGATCCAATGGGTGTTCACACAGGCGATTCCGTGACGGTTGCCCCAGCTTTGACACTCACTGATAAAGAATATCAGCTTATGCGCACGCATTCGATCAATGTCTTGCGTGAAATCGGCGTGGAAACGGGCGGCTCAAACGTACAATGGGCTGTAAATCCTGAAGATGGGCGCATGGTCGTGATTGAGATGAACCCACGCGTTTCTCGTTCATCGGCTTTGGCTTCAAAAGCAACAGGCTTCCCAATTGCCAAAATCGCTGCGAAACTCGCGGTGGGCTATAGGCTTGATGAGCTTGATAATGATATCACAAAAGTAACACCAGCCTCCTTTGAGCCAACAATCGATTACGTTGTCACAAAAATTCCACGCTTTGCTTTTGAGAAATTCCCAGGTGCCGAACCATATCTAACAACGGCGATGAAATCTGTGGGCGAAGTTATGGCCATTGGCCGCAGCTTCCACGAATCGATGCAAAAAGCTTTGGCATCGATGGAAACAGGACTTTCTGGTTTTGATGAGATCGAAATCGAAGGCGCACCAGAGAAATCTGCCGTTATCAAAGCGCTTTCTGTGGCAACGCCTGATCGCCTCCGCGTCATCGCACAAGCGATGCGCCATGGATTGAGCAATGAAGAAATCCGCGCGGCAAACTCCTATGATCCATGGTTCTTGGAGCGCATTCGCGAAATCGTGGACGCCGAAGAAGATGTCCGTGCAAATGGTCTGCCAGATCATGCGGAAGGCCTACGCCATCTCAAGATGATGGGCTTTAGCGATGCGCGCCTTGCAAATATTTTGGGCAAAAGTGAAAATGAAGTCCGCCAAGCGCGCCACGGCTTAGGTGTGAATGCTGTTTTCAAACGCATCGACACTTGTGCCGCTGAATTTGAAGCGCAGACCCCTTATATGTATTCAAGCTACGAAAACCCAGTGATGGGCGAAGCGGAATGTGAAGCACGCCCAAGTGATCGCAAGAAAGTTGTCATTTTAGGCGGCGGACCAAACCGCATTGGCCAAGGCATTGAATTTGATTATTGCTGCTGCCATGCTTGCTATGCGCTCAGTGATCAAGGCTATGAAACGATCATGGTCAATTGTAACCCTGAAACTGTTTCGACGGATTATGACACCTCCGACCGCCTCTATTTTGAACCATTAACATTTGAACATGTGATGGAGATTTTACGCATTGAGAAAGAAAACGGCACCTTGCATGGCGTGATCGTGCAATTTGGCGGGCAAACGCCACTCAAGCTTGCAAATGACCTCGAAGAAGCCGGCATTCCAATCCTTGGCACAACGCCTGATGCGATCGACTTAGCTGAAGATCGCGAGCGCTTCCAAGATTTGGTGAACCGTCTCGAACTCAAACAACCAGAAAATGGCATTGCATCGACAGATGAAGAGGCCATCAAGATCGCAGAAGAAATCGGCTTCCCTCTCGTGATCCGCCCTTCTTATGTTTTAGGCGGTCGTGCGATGGAAATCGTGCGTGATATGGAAGGCCTCAAGCGCTATATCTCATCTGCTGTTGTCGTTTCTGGCGATAGCCCTGTTCTGCTTGATAGCTACCTGTCTGGAGCAACCGAAGTAGATGTGGATGCGCTCTGTGATGGTGAAAGCGTGCATATTGCTGGGATCATGCAGCATATTGAAGAAGCTGGGGTACACTCAGGCGATTCAGCTTGCTCACTCCCGCCATACTCTTTGAAACCTGAAATCATCGAGCAACTCCACACACAAACCAAAGCCCTTGCCTTGGCACTGAATGTGGTTGGCTTGATGAATATCCAATTCGCCGTCAAAGACGATGTGATATACCTGATTGAGGTCAACCCACGCGCCTCAAGAACCGTGCCATTTGTTGCAAAGGCCGTGAACTCACCGATCGCATCCATTGCTGCACGCCTCATGGCAGGCGAAAAACTTGATGCTTTCGATCTTGTTGACCCGTCCAAAACCGGTAAATTCGCCGTGAAAGAGGCTGTACTGCCCTTTGCACGCTTCCCAGGGGTCGATACAATCCTAGGCCCAGAGATGCGCTCTACAGGCGAAGTCATGGGCTCAGACGTCACATTCGAGCGCGCATTCCTAAAAGCGCAAATGGGCGCAGGCACAGACCTTCCGCAAGGCGGCAAGGCAATCATTTCTATCAAAGATTATGACAAAAAGCCAAAGATGATCGAAGCCGCCAAGACATTGGTCGAAGCTGGGTTTGAAATCGTTTCCACACGCGGAACAGCGGCCTATCTCGCAGAGCACGATGTGCCAGCAACTGTCGTCAATAAAGTGTATGAAGGTCGTCCAAATCTCGTTGATATCCTCAAGGATGGCGAAATCTCAGTCGTATTTAACACAACTGAAGGCGCACAGGCCGTTGAGGATTCAAAAGAAATCCGCAAAGTCGCACTTTATGATAAGATCCCGTACTTCACAACAGCCGCCGCCTCCCACGCCGCCGCCATGGCCATCAAAGCCCGCGCGGAAGGGGACATAGAGGTCGAAAGCCTGCAGGAATAATCTTTGACAAATAAGATCTTCAAGATACCAGAAAGCAGAACCGCCCGCGTGAGCACGCTGAAAATCAATACAGCGTGGTCCGCTGGCGGTTTGAAGGGCAGCAGCACGATGATGCCTCAAGACATTGAAGAGTTTTATGTCTTTTTGAAAATTGCTGTCGAGAATTATTACGAAATCCAGCGAAGCCCGATAAAGCGCTTTTTTGCTTTGTTTTCTAGTAATGATCGGAGCTATCTACAGGTTAACTTGCCACAAGCAAATTTGATATTTCGCACCTTAAACTCGCCTAATCTTTTCACAGGACTTGTTGAGGATCTCGTTAAGCTTCGCATCGATTTGATCGCTTTATCTGTGCAATCAATCGAGATGCATAGGTTGACTGGGGGTGAGCAATATGATCGTAGCAATAGCGATAGCAATAATAAAAAGCTTAAAGCATCTTATCCGAATGCAGTGCTGTGGAATGTTCTTTTCTGCGGCTTAGCTGTGTTAAGTGCGCTAATCTCTTGGCAGTTTTGGCAAATGAGCCAGATGACTATTTGGCTCGTAATTTTAAGTATATCCATGGTATGCTCTGGCGTATTTGCTTTCAATATTGCAACATCTCCGATTGATATCTTTATGCATTTTATCAAAAAGAAAAACAAAGAGCTGTACTTGGGGAGTGGTGGCGGTTGGGCAGAAGAAACAGCCTTCAAACCAACTGATATGCAGTTGCAACACCTAAAGCAGATGATCACAGGCAAGGTGACTTTGAAAGACAGCTTGAAAAATATTGATCTTTTATAAATCCTACGAATCTCTCCTTTGAGAGAGAAATTCATCACGAATAAAGCACTTATCAGTCGCTAAGCTCTAGTATATGAGGGCCGTATTGAGTTGGCTTTAGCACTCTGCGCTCAGCAATTTCAGATGTCCGTCTCTTTCTGAAAATAAGCCAGACTTTCCATCAGGCATAACCCCGTATGGCTTAACCGGCGCAGGAAATTGCTCAATCAACGTGACCATTCCATTCAAGTCAAAAGAATAGATGCCCGTCTTCGAACCAAAAAAACCGACGCCATACCCCTCGCATTCTAGCTCGAACGCATTGTGATCCACCCCAAAGCCCGCTTGAGACTGCGGCGCGACAACATGGGTGAGTGTGTCGTCCTCTCCGACAAGGAAAAAGCCATTGCCCGCCGCAATGTACAGCGCGTGGTTGGTTGTAACAAAGTGAGGGAGTTTCCCGACACTGTCCAACCATTCGGCAGGGAGGCGCTTGACCTTGCCATTGGAATAGTAAGCAAAGCCATCTTCATGTAAAAAGTAAAGACGATCTGTCTTAGCAATAGCCGCGAAGCTGTACTGATAGCTGATCGAGTTTTCGTCATGAATTAAGATCAACGGGCGCAGGTCTGCAATGACCTCCGGCGTATCGGAGTTGGGAGCGATACGGACGAATTGAGGGGTGCGCTCTTCGACCTTCTCGTGGTCTTCAGCTGAAAAAAGATATCGCGACTGAAACCCACGCCACCCTACGATTTCGCCTGAATCGGCAACTTGATGCCATTGGCCGGCCAGAGAGGGGAGCATGTCGGTTGGGTAGCCATCTGAGATGCGGTACTGCCTGAGCGACAAGGCGTTCTTGGAAATGACCTTTAAGAGGGCCCTATCGGGGCTAAGAATGTCCCGTGAGCCGCGCTCGTACAAACCCCAAGAAGGCGCCCACGAATTGTATTTCGCTTTCCTGTACTTGACGCCAACCTGGATCCCCAGGTCTATGAAACCAGATATCGGCGCGCCATGCGGTAAAAAAACCATCAATCGCTTTAGAATACCACGGCAGAAACTCGCCCAGATGCGTGTGACCTTTTTCAGGAATGGGAGACGGGGCAAATCCTGCGCCATCAAACACCAGAAGCGCACCATCTTTGGTTTTCTTGGCAAAAATGACATCAGAGTCACCCACGACATCGCTCCAGTATAGATCTGCGGCGGCAGGTATGGGGCTGAAATCATCCTGACCTTTTGGTTTGATAAAACGGAGCTGATTAGGGGCCGCTCCGCCAACCACCGTCCCATCTGTAAGACGAACAGTTGTGTATAGGGCTAAGGATTAGGAAACGCAGACGTCCACTGTCCGCAGGCGTTTATTGATGCGTTTTAGCATTCAGTCTGGGTTT
>CALLMA010000010.1 GCA_938008015.1 uncultured Celeribacter sp. | reverse complement strand
CTCAAATAGAACCTTGCGCTCACAATTTCGGATACTGAGCATGGCCAAGATTTGAAAAACATTGCCCAAGTCGCATTTTTAAAATAGGGTCTACTTGTTTTCTGACTATGCTTACCTCCAATCACCTTGGTAAATGCGCTTAGATGGATTAAGCTTAGATATATCACTGATTGTATAAAACATTTTATGAAAGTTCACCAATATGACTGAGAAAAAATCGCTTTCAGTAAATTTTGGATCTTTTTCGTGTTCTCTTGAAGGCTATGAGAACCCAGTTGAAATGATGAAAATCATCACGGAATACTTTCGTGATATTGCCGCAACAGATCGGTATTTTGGCGCAGAACCTAGTCGGCCTGAATTCGAAATCCTGCAAACAATTGGCGATGACAATTCCGACCGCATTATCGAAGCACGAATAAATACCCCTCTTGAAAACCACTCCCAGCCCCTGCCTGCCACAAAGACCCAAAGCGAGGAGCCCGAAAAGCGTTCCACAGTATTGCCAGAAAACTCACAAGCCGCTGAAGCCATCACAGCGAAACTGGAGCAATTGCGCGCCGCAGTGGCACAAAGATCTAAAGCAGATTTTACAGAAGACCAACACGCCTCCTCTCTTTTGAAAAAAGAGCATTTGCACACTGAAGACAAACAGAAAGTTGCGATGACGCCTGTGCAAGAAGCAAAAGCTAGCGACACATCAAAAAGTGAAACACATCTACAACCATTGCTTCTGACTCCCAAAATGAGAGTGCGATAGACCCTTTCAAAACTAAACTTTAAAATTAAATATTTTTAATGTTTGCAATTATAGGTTGTAAAATTATTTTCCTGATCCATATATCACATCAGAGGATATGGTATATGGACAACATTTCAAGCAATAAGAATATAAAAAACTTGCCTCATGGACACACACTCAATCGTGACATTCATTGGTTAAAAAGAAAATCTATTAGCACAAAACCTCTAGGACAAATCCTTGTCGATATTGGGGCTATCTCTACGCATGATCTTTTGCGCGCAATAAAGATGCAATCTCGTGAAGAAGTCTATCTGGGTGAAATCCTTCTCGCCCAAAATAAGATCACGGAAACAGTCTTATATGAAGCCATTGCACGCCAATTTGAAACCAAGCTCGCCCATTTCCCCAGCCCTCCCGACACTCGATTGATAGACCGCTTTGGCGCGCATAAATGCCTCCGCCACAACATCATCCCTTGGCAACGCGTAGGGGGTGTCACCATCATTGCAACCAGTCACCCTGATAAGTTTTCGGACATATTGCCCGAGTTAACCTCCATTTTTGGCGCCGTCAAAATGGCAATACAACCCAAACAAAAAATCGAATATTTTTTGACAGAATATCGCCATAAGCAACTTATTGAAGAGGCTGAATTGCGCATCGAAGAAGAAAAAAGTTGTCGCGGGATAAATCAATATAAAACAAATTGTATTATTGGCGCCATATTTTTAGCAATTTTCGCAAGCCTCATTAGCTTTCCACAGACCACCGTCACACTCCTCCTCTCATGGGTGTTAATTGCCTTGAGTGCGACAACAGGCCTCAAAATTGCCGCTATTATTGCCCAAAGAAGCCCCAAAAAACCAAAGGGGCGGCAACTTGCCGATAAATCACTGGTCTATAAACTGCCCGTCATTTCAATAATGGTGCCTATTTTCAAAGAAGAGAAAGTCATCAATAAACTCATTAAAAGACTTTCACTTCTCAAATACCCTAAAGAACTCTTAGATGTTTGCCTCATTGTCGAAGCAGAAGATTCACTCACGATTGCAGCGTTAGAAAAAATCAATCTGCCACAATGGGCCAGAACCATTATCGTTCCAAATGGCACGATAAAAACCAAGCCTCGCGCATTGAACTATGCGTTTAACTTTTGTCGCGGCAGTATTATTGGGGTTTATGATGCCGAAGATGCTCCTGAGCCAGATCAGATATATAAAGTTGCACGTCATTTTCAACGAGCCGATAAAGATGTCGCCTGCATACAGGGCATATTAAGCTTCTATAATTCGAAGACAAACTGGCTCGCGCGCTGCTTTAGCATAGAATACGCGACGTGGTGGCGCATTATCATGCCGGGTTTCTCAAAGCTGGGCCTCACTGTTCCCCTTGGTGGCACAACTCTTTTTTTCCGTCGCGATATCCTCGAAAAAATCGGATGCTGGGATGCGCATAATGTCACTGAAGATGCTGATCTTGGGGTTAGGCTAGCGCGCGAAGGCTACCGCACTGAATTGATCGAAACGGTGACCAATGAAGAAGCAAATTGCCATTTATGGCCGTGGATCAAACAGCGTTCACGATGGATCAAAGGCTACGCAATAACCTATGCTGTTCACATGCGAACACCCCTCAAGATGATCAAAGAGATCGGCGTATGGCGTTTTTTTGGTTTTCAGGTCCTCTTCCTCGGCGCATTGTCTCAAATCACGCTTGCCCCCATTCTATGGTCCTTTTGGCTCTTACCTTTCGGAATTCCACACCCGCTCTCAAACCTCTTAGGCACGCCTATTCTCATTGCCCTCATCGCCCTATTCCTTATTGCGGAAATAGCAACGCTTTCAGCTTCCTTCATCGCCTTAGCAGAAGCCAAAAAAAGGTCACTATGGCCATGGGTTCCCAGCTTAATTTTATATTACCCACTAGCAACTTTTGCTGCATTCAAAGGGCTTTCCGAGATTCTCTTTAAGCCATTTTATTGGGACAAAACGGCACATGGCCTGCATGATGAAGAGCATGATATAAATGATGGCTTTAAAATCAGCGCATCAAATGAGAAGTTTTTCACACAAAAAAACTCCAATACGATTGCCTATCACCCTCCTCAAGCGCTCGAAAAGCAGGACAGCAAAGAAAACGCTTAGCCTGTTTGTATTCCCCTTTTCATATTCTGCACTTTCCTGTAAATCGCGCCTATGACTAAAGATATTCTCAACATCGTTGGCGCTGGCATGGCAGGTTCTGAAGCAGCTTTTCAGGCCGCTGAACAAGGCATTAAAGTTGTCCTTCATGAAATGCGCCCAAAAGTAGAAACATTTGCCCATCAAAGCGCAGACTTTGGGGAAATGGTTTGCTCCAATTCTTTCCGCTCAGATGATCACGAGCAAAATGCCGTCGGCCTTTTACACTGGGAAATGCGACAAGCAGACAGCTTGATCATGCAAGCCGCCCTGCGCCACCGTTTACCAGCAGGTGGTGCGCTCGCTGTAGACCGAGAGGCATTCGCAGGCTTTGTGACTGAAAAAATCAAAGCGCATGAAAATATTGAAATCTCATATGAAGAAGTCAATGAAATGCCCGACACTGGCAATTGGATCTTCGCAACAGGCCCATTGACTTCGGAAAAACTCGGCGCAGCCATCGCGCAGGAAACAGGCGCAGACCATCTAGCATTTTTTGATGCAATCGCTCCAATTGTTTATGCTGACAGTGTGAATATGGATGTGGCTTGGATGCAATCTCGCTATGATAAAGGCGAAACGGAAGAAGAGCGCAAAGCCTATCTCAATTGCCCTATGAACAAAGAGCAGTATGAAGCCTTCATCGATGCCCTTCTCGCGGCGGAAAAGGCTGAGTTTCATGAAGGTGAAACGGCTGGCTATTTCGATGGATGCCTTCCTATTGAAGTGATGAGTGAAAGAGGGCGTGAAACATTGCGCTTCGGCCCGATGAAGCCCGTCGGCCTGACAAACGCACATGACCCTGAGAACAAGCCATATGCTGTTGTTCAGCTACGTCGCGACAATAAACTCGGCACGTTGTATAATATCGTTGGATTTCAAACAAAAATGAAATACGGCGCGCAAGGCGAAGTCTTCCGCATGATACCGGGGCTTGAAGATGCGAAATTTGCGCGCCTTGGCGGCATTCATAGAAATACATTCCTCAATTCTCCAACGCTCCTTGATGATCAAATGCGCCTTAAATCAAAGCCACACATCCGCTTTGCAGGCCAAATCACAGGCGTCGAAGGCTATGTTGAATCGGCAGCAATGGGGCTTTTGGCAGGGCGTTTGGCTGCAGCTCAACTCTTGGACAAGCCAATGCCAGCTCCGCCATCCACAACGGCGATGGGCGCCCTCATCCATCACATAACCGGTGGCGCTGAGGCCAAAACATTCCAGCCTATGAATGTGAACTTCGGTCTATTTCCACCGCTTGATGGCGTTAAAAAAGGGCGCAGAGGCCGTAAAGAGCGCTACAAGGGGTATACAGATCGTGCAAAAGCCGATTTTCAGACTTGGCTTATGAGCTAATATGGGGTTTCGTACTCGATTTGCACCTAGCCCAACAGGGCCATTGCATCTCGGGCACGCCTATTCTGCCATCATAGCGCATGATATGGCGCGCAAAAATCAGGGCCAATTTTTATTGCGCCTTGAAGACACGGATATCGCGCGTTCAAAACCACAGTGGAGCGCGCTCATATATGAAGATTTAGAATGGCTGGGTCTCAGCTGGGACGAGCCTGCTTTAAGCCAAGCGGCGCAGCTCTCCTCATATAACCCTGCCCTAGATCAACTTGAAAAACTCAATTTGCTCTATCCCTGCTCGTGCACGCGCGCAGATATCCGCGCAGCTCTATCTGCCCCACAAGAAGGCGCTCCGCACGACGTCTACCCGCAAACCTGTAAATCTCGTCATATGAATGACAGGCTTAAAGGAGATGCGCTGAGACTTCACCTCAATAAAGCGTTACAGCGTCTTCCCGATCACATCTCTTTCCATGAGGAAGGGCCAATCTATAAAGGCGAGCATCATATTGATGCACAGCATGCACTTCAGACCATTGGTGATATTGTTGTTTCTCGAAAAGGCGATGAAATCATCGCTTATTTCTTAGCCTCTGCTCTCGATGATATTCATCAAGGGATCACCCATGTCGTGCGCGGCGCAGATCTTTTTGAATTCACGTCAATTCAAGTGATCTTGCTGTCTCTTCTTGGCCATAAGCCCCCCATATACCACCATCATGATTTAATCAGAGATGAAAACGGCAAACGCCTCGCCAAAAGAGATGATGCCAAGGCGATCAGAAAATATCGGGATGAGGAATTGAGCCCTCACGATATTCGCGTGATATTAGGGCTCGTAGTGGTGTAGGCGCCGAACCCAAGAAAATTACCGCTTTTACTTCATAGGCTGCATAAGCTCATGCACTTCACCATCATGCACTGCGCTATAAAAGCAGCTGCGGCGATTGGTGTGGCAGGCGGGGCCTTCTTGGCGGATTTTTACCAAGATACAATCCGCATCACAATCAAACGTAAATTCAACCAACTCTTGCGTATGGCCAGATGTTTCGCCCTTAATCCAGAAGGATTGGCGCGAGCGGCTCCAATAAGTCACGCGCTTTGTGTCCAAAGTCATCTGCAC
>CALLMA010000009.1 GCA_938008015.1 uncultured Celeribacter sp. | reverse complement strand
GTATTCCCTGCAAGCCCTAGCGAGTATGTGTCTGAACACATGGGATAATTTGCCCATCACAAAAGTGATTTTTGCGCAATCAGCCTGGCTTCAAGGAAGTTCATAAACTCTTTCACGGCTGGTTTTTCTCGGGTTGCAGGGTTTAGTTTGAGAAAATAGGATCGCCCCGTTGCGACGGGCCGATCTATTACTCGAATCAACTCGCCTTTCACGATCTTCGATAAAACCAAGTGACGCCAGCCAAGGATGATGCCCTTCCCGTCTACAGTTGATTGAATGAGCGTGCGGTAGCAATTGGTGTGAAATTTACACTCGGGATCTGGCATATGAGGTGCAAATTGTTGCGCCCAATTACGCCACTCAATTGGCTGCCAACCGATAGCATCTGATGTCCAATGCATTCGGTGCAGTTCCATCAGATCTTGTTTTAGAATTTTTTCGGCAGTCTTGATCGGCCCCACACGGTTCAAATAAGATGGTGCGCAAACCGGATCTACAACCTCATCAAAGAGTGGCACTAAATGATCATCTACGGCGGCCCGCTCATTGCCACAAATCAAGGCAATATCAACCTCTTCGAAGCTGGAGAGTTTATCATTCTCATCTGAAGCAAGCATCGTGAAACGCACTTGGGGCGCGAGCTCATAATATTCATCGACCAGAGGTTTGAGGAATTCTGATACACTGGCATAGGTGCCCGATAAAGTGACAGTTTGAGTTTCCTCATCTGCTTCACTCAATTCAACCATCGCTTGGGAGAGTTTATCCAGCCCCTGTGTCACTGCCGCGAGCAAAAGGCGCCCTTGCTGCGTCAGCTCCATACTGTTGTGCTTGCGAATGAAGAGTTGGCTGCCAACGGCTTTCTCTAGGCTGCGAATTTGCTGGCTGACGGCCGCTTGCGTGACATGCAATTCACTGGCCGCAAGCGTAAAGCTAAGGTATTTAGCGGCGACCTCAAAAGTAGCGAGCGAGCCAATCGACGGCAAATATCGGCGCTTTACTGGGCGTGCATATGTTGTGCTTGGCACGCTATTAGCATCTTTCCTAGGCTTCGTCATACCAACCCTCACTCCTTATGCGCACGCCATTCCTTCCAACGTATAATCATGTTTGCGCCCAATTTTGCAAGGGGTTCTGGCGGCAAGCGGCTTGGCCTAGATTGCGCGGCAAAAAAATGGGTCACATCTGATTGAACACCCACAGCTTGCTCGGCGGCCGCAATGCCAGTCAAAGTGCCGCGCGTTGTGCCTAATCCATTCTGAACACAGGCCGAATACAAGCCTGCCTCGAGTTCATGAGTGACTGAAACGCCATTCATTGCCAAACACAAATGCCCATCCCAAGCATATTGCATTTTAACATCCGCCAGCTGAGGAAATCGCGTATCGAACTTATTGCGCATCACTTTTTCCGCGCGCTTAAGTTGAGAGCGAGACGTTTTCATCTCAGGCATCAGCCGCGACATCGTGCGAACGACCAAACGATTTCCGCCTTGTTTTGTAGAAATGCGGCGCACAGTAGTCCCGAGCGGATCGGATGGGGTCACCCCCCAATGTTCGGTGCCACCTAAGGCCTTGATTGCCTCATCTGATAACTCTTGCGTCATGCAAGCAAATAGAAAGAGCTGCATCAACCGCCCTTTTTCGAACCCAAAACTCTCCAAATGACCATTCGTCGCAAGGATGACTTTCCCTGCGTCTAACTGGCCCTTTAAGGTTGTAATCGACCAACCATCTTCAATACGATTTAAACCTGTTACAGGGCTTCTCTCAAAGATGTTGACTTGCTGCGCCAAACCATCCGCAACACCGCGCACAAAGCCTGCTGGCTGGATCAGCACTGTGCCCGGTGTATAGAGGCCGGACATGTAATGCCGCGAACCTGTAATATCGTGCATACTCTGCGCATCGAGCATTTCATAATTTTCGTCTAATGTTTTCAGGTGCGTGCTATAGTTGTAATTCTGCGCATGGGCTGCATCACTTGCCGCGCCATTGATCTTTCCGTCACGACGAAAAAAATCGGCAGGTATGCCATATTCCGCCACAGCTTCAGACGCGAATGAAATGGCGTGCCGGTTTAATTGAGTAATCAAATGATCTGCGTTAGGAGCCGAGCCTGCATAATCTTCTGAGGTTAGCTCATGTGGCAAATCAATCATGAAGCCCGAGTTGCGCCCAGCCGATCCTTGCCCGATACTGCCAGCATCGATGAGTGCAATAGAAGCTTCGGGGGCAAGCTGGCGTAGCCTGCGGGCCGCAGACAATCCAGCAAACCCAGCCCCGATGATCGCAAAATCTGCGCTTTGACGCCCTTCTAACTCAGGATAGGATGTCTTACTGTCCAAAAGAGCGTCCCAGGCAGCAATTCCTGCAAGATTTGGGAGGCGTTTTACATTGATGTTGTGCATTGATCCCTCATACACGCAAACGATAAATTAGGGGCTCGAGGGGTGCTGCAGCCCCTCGAACCTAGTTTTCGCGCACGAGGGAGACGCACGCGGAAAATGAGATATATCACGCGACGATTTGATCGCTTTCATCAGACAGGTCCAACCAGATCGTTTTGAGCTGAGTGTATTGGTCATGCGCATGAATTGAATTATCACGCCCCCCAAATCCGGATTGCTTATAGCCACCGAAAGGCGTTGAGATATCTCCTTCACCGAAGCTATTGACAGTCACAGTCCCTGCACGTAGCGCCCTAGCGCCTCGCAGGGCGCGCTTGGCATTGGCGGTAAAAATGGATGCAGCCAAGCCGTACTCAGTGTCATTGCCGATCGCAATGGCTTCCTCAAACCCTGAAACCGTGATGATGGTCAGCACGGGGCCAAATATTTCTTCTTGAGCTAAGGTTGCGGAATTGTCAGACACTTCCACGATTGTCGGCTCAACAAAGGCACCATCGACACTCTTACCACCAATAATGATATTCTCACTCTCAGCCATCTTAAGATAGCTGCAAACCTTCTCGAAATGGGAGGCGGAGACCAAAGCGCCGACGCGCGTTTCAGGGTTTAAAGGCGCACCGATATTCCATTCAAGAGCATGTGCTTTGATCTTATCTAGGAGTGTCTCTTTAATATCTTTATGGACGATAAGACGCGAAGCCGCAGAGCAATTCTCGCCCATATTCCAGAACGCACCATTGACAACATGTGCTGCGACCGCATCTAAGTTTTCGGCATCATCCATCACGATACATGGGTTTTTACCGCCCATCTCCAACACAACCTCTTTGAGATTAGTGTCCGCAGAATACCCAAGAAAACGGCGTCCTGTTGCAGTAGAACCGGTGAAAGAAACCATATCGACATCTTCATGGCGCCCTAGTGGTTCACCGACATCACGCCCAGACCCAGTCACGATGTTGAGGACGCCATCAGGGAGCCCAGCCTCAGAAGCGAGTTCAGCTAAACGCAAGGCTGTCAACGATGTTTCAGCAGCAGGCTTAATCACCAAAGAGCAGCCCGCAGCCAGCGCAGGGCCGATCTTCCACGCGAGCATGAGTAGCGGGAAATTCCAGGGCAACACAAGCCCAACAACACCGACAGGCTCACGCACGACAAGAGCGATGTGATCGGAGGAGGAAGGTGCAACTTGATCGTAAATTTTGTCAATAAGCTCCGCATGCCATTCAATACAATGAATGGTTTCAGGAACATCAACGGTTTCACAGTCGAAGATCGTTTTGCCGCTATCTAAGCTTTCCATGACGGCCAACTCTCGCGCATTTTGTTTGAGCAGCTTCACAAAGCCGAGCAAAATATGTTTGCGATCCGTCGGATGCATCTGAGACCAACGCCCATCTTCAAAAGACTCTCGTGCTTTGGCGACGGCAAAGTCAACGTCTTCTGGGCCACAGGCTGCGATTTCGGCGAGCTTCTCGCCCGTTGCAGGATTTGTGGTTGCAAAAGTCTTGCCCGATTGTGCAGGGCGGAAGCCCCCCGCAATAAAGGCATTTGATGGCATTTCGATGGCGTTAGCAATCGCTTCATATTCTTCTTGTGTCAACAAATCGGTCATAGATCAGCCCTCCGCCTTGATGGATGCGATGGTTTTCTTAAGCACGCAAATTACTTGCTCAAGTTCGCGTTTTTCGTCTTTGTTTAGTCCTTTGAGTGGAGGGCGCATGGTGCCCGTTGGCAAGCCGCTGTAAGTTGTTCCATGTTTGACAGCCTGAATAAATTTACCGCCCTGTTCGAGCACGCGCATCAGCGGCATCATGGCAGACATGATGCGACGGCCTTTAGAAAAATCGCCATTTAACACACATGTTTCGTATAGGTAGACATGCTCTTCAGGTAAGAAATTAGAACCCGCACAGATCCAGCTTCGCGCGCCCCATGCGAAAAACTCCAGCGCTTGATCATCCATGCCACAAGACATCTGAATATGTGGGTATTCGCGCGCCAATAAGTGAACTCGATTAATGTCGCCCGAACTTTCTTTGATACCAATCACATTGCGTGATCGACAGACGCGATTGAGAAATTCTTCGCCCATACTAACCCCCATGCGCCCTGGATAGTTGTAGAGCACGATTGGCAAATCTGCAGCGCGGTCAATCGCCAAGGCGTTCAAGGCATTTTCACGCTCAGTTGGAACGGAATAAGGAGGCGTGCCTAACAGTAATGCATCGGCTTTCATTTCGCGAGCGGCTGTGGCTAAGGCGATGGAATCTTCCGTCCGCATAGCGCCTGTGCCCATTATCAGTGGCAACCGACCTTTGAGATAGTCTTTGGTGAAGCGAGCGAGCTCAATGCGCTCTTCGGTGGTTTGAGCATAGTTTTCGCCCGTTGAGCCTCCTGAAATCAAGCCATGGACACCTTTTGCGACAAGATCGTCGATCACATCAGCTAATCCATCGAGGTCAAAGGAATAATCTTCATTGAGTGGGGTTACGATAGGCGTATAAACACCCTCCAAAGTGAATCTAAATGTCATATATGAAGTTCCGTTTCAGATGTTGTAATTGTGCTTGTTGGGGGGTCCCCAACAAGGGATCATAGGTATCCAAGCAAACGCGGTAAAAAGAGCGCAAGCGGGGAGAAATATGTGGTGACAAGCATGACGGGCAATGCCCCAAATGCCATGAAATACAATGCAGGTTTAATCACATCCGTCATGCCGACATTACCAACACGACAGGCCATAAATAAGATAGGCGCCATCGGCGGGCTATTGGCCCCAATAACGACAGAGGTGCCAATGATGGCTGCGAAATGCACTGGATGAATGCCAATTTCGCCAAGCACAGGCACCATCAGCGGGCTCACGATCGCAATGACTGATACGTCATCCATAATCATGCCGAGCAGAACAAGAAATGCGTTCACCAAAAGTAAGATCAAGATCGGCTCATTGACCGTCCCCATTAACAAGTCAGTGAGCTCTTGCGGGACGCGCTCCAAGGTGAATATACGGCTGGCAATGAAGGAAAACGTGAGGATGATCATAATAACCCCAGTCGTTGTCGCCGCTTTGACGACAGACTCCCCTATCTTGCGTAGTGTTAGGTCGCCATAAACAAACAAGCCAACCGGGATCGCATATACAACAGAAATCGCGGCTGCCTCAGTTGGAGTGAAAACGCCGCCATATATTCCGCCTAAAATGATGACAGGCAGCATAAGAGCTGGAATGGCTTTCCATCCCGTATCACGGATATTTTCCATGCGTTCTGAGAAGTTAATGCCTTGGTCATTTCCACCTAATTTG
>CALLMA010000008.1 GCA_938008015.1 uncultured Celeribacter sp. | reverse complement strand
AAGCGATTTTCAAAGTATTGATATGCATCATGAAAATTGATGAACTTCGTGTCTTTTAAGGGTGTAAGCTCGCTTCTCATCTCTTCTGTGAGGGCAGAAATTTGGAAAAGGGCTTTGATCGCATTTTCTTTATAGGTAATTGCATTTTCAGGATCTAAATCTGAAAGAGTATCTGCGATGGTGATAAGCCAGATTTTCGCATTCTCAGGATCGAGCCATGTATGAGGATCGTAACCAGAATGATCATGGTGCTCATGCGCGTCATGATTTTCATCTTCGCTATGGTGTTCACCTTCGTCATGATGTTTGTCGACTGAAGTGTGATCATCATGCGCATCGTGTTCGTCATGATGGTCTTCATGCTCATGTTCACCATGATGATCATTATGGTCGTCGTGATGATCATCATCTTTGTGCTCACTAGAATGTTCCGCCTCATTATGATCATGGGCGCTATGATCGTGAGTGCTATGATCTTCGTGCTCATCATGGTTCGTATCATGGTGTGCATCGTGGTGATCGTCCTGCTCATCTTCATGCTCTTCATGTGCCGCAAATTCAAACAAGGCATGCTCGCGGTAGAGATGTTTGACCGTACCGTCTACCTCGTTCAATTCAACCGCAATGGTATTTGCGCCTGCGTTATCTAAAGTCGTTTCCAACCAAGGCGTTAAACCTTCTCCAACCCAAAATACAGCATCAGCTTTTTGCAAGTCGCGTGCATTTGAAGGGCGTAAAGCATAATGGTGAGGCGAGGAGCCTGAAGGCAAAAGCACGCTCGGTGTGCCAAGATCACCCATCACTTGTGATACAAGCGAATGAATGGGGGCAATATCTGTTACAACATGAGGAACATCAGCGCGGGCGGCGGAACCAAATGAAAGTGCAGCGGCAGAAATGAGGAGGGAGGTTTTATTTTTCATGGGATCTGATTATATGAGTTCAATTAAGCTTACTTGTTAAATGTTATTTTATAACATATCAAGTCATAAAACTATCTATTGAAGATCGCGAGGGGCCATGAACGGCATTGGATTTCATTCTCATGACCATAAAAGCTGCATTTTTGAAGCGGTGAAAGCTGCCGAAGAGCAATGCTGCCGCCAAGGTTTGCAGCTCACGCCCGTGCGCAAGCGGTCTTTAGAAATTCTTTTAGAAGAACATCGCGCGATGCGCGCATATGATCTTTTAGATCGTCTCGCAAAAGATGGCTTTGGATCGCAGCCACCTGTTGCATACCGTGCGTTGGAATTTCTAACAAATAATGGATTTGTTCATAAAATCGAAAAGCTCAATGCTTTCATCGCTTGTACGCATCGCGAAAGCGGGCATATGCCGGTTTTTCTGATTTGTTCGCAATGTGAACGCGTTTCAGAAATTGTTTTGCCTGAAGCGGAAGAAATTTGGAGCGGGGTCGAAACGACAAGTGGGTTTTCGATCACCACAGCCCTTCTCGAAATCGAGGGTGTTTGTGCGGCATGCAAGGTAAATACGGATAAATGAGTAACTTATCCCAACAAAATGTTCTCACACTTGATAAGGTTAGTGTGAAAGCGCAAGGCCGTCAAATCCTTAAAAACATCTCTTTGACCTTAAAACGCGGAGAAATTGTGACCGTGGTGGGCCCTAATGGCTCGGGCAAATCCACTTTGCTCAAAACCATCATCGGCGCAAATCAGCCCTCATCTGGCTCAATGCGTCACGCGAAGAAAATTCGCATTGGGTATGTGCCTCAAAAACTGCACATTGATTACACATTGCCACTGACGGTGCGGCGCTTTTTATCATTGCCCGTGAAAGTCAGTGATTCAGCCGTACATGAGGCGCTTCAAGCTGCAGGGGCAGGGCACCTATGTGCGCGCCAAATGTCGCAGCTATCAGGGGGGCAATTCCAGCGGGTGTTACTGGCGCGTGCGCTTTTGTGCAAACCAGATTTATTGTTGCTGGATGAGGCGACGCAAGGATTGGATCAGCCAGGATCTGCTGAATTTTACCGTCAGATTGAAAAGCTGCGTCAAGAACTTGATTGCGCGATTTTAATGGTGAGTCATGAGCTCCATGTCGTGATGTCTGCCTCCGATCGTGTGATCTGCTTGAATGGGCATGTTTGCTGCGAAGGAGCGCCTGAGCAGGTTGCAAGTGCGCCGCAATATCAAGCGCTTTTCGGCTCTGGGACACAAGGCGCACTCGCGCTTTATCGCCACGAACATACTCATAGCCATGATCATTTAGATAAAATGCCTTGCGGTGAAGAGTGTTCTCATGGAAGGGAGCTATCATGAGTTTTTTGGATGATTTTTTTATCCGCGCCGTTTTGGCAGGCATTGGTGTTGGCCTTGCTGCGGCTCCTTTGGGATGTTTTGTCGTTTGGCGAAAAATGGCATATTTTGGCGATGCAACAGCTCATGCGGCAATTTTGGGCGTCGCGTTTTCACTCGCCTTTGAATTCCATATTTTTGGCGGTGCTTTGGTCATCTCCCTCATCATGGCGCTTCTTGTCTCTTCATTGAGTGAAAAAGGGTATTCTTCCGATACGCTTTTGGGCGTGATGGCGCATAGTACACTGGCTTTTGGCTTGGTTTGGGTCTCTTTGCTTTCGCATGTGCGCGTTGATTTGATGAGTTATCTTTTTGGAGATATTCTTGCCGTTACGCGCTTTGATTTAATGGTTGTTTGGCTTTGTGCTGCGAGTTGTTTGAGTTTGCTATGGTGGCGCTGGTCTTCTTTATTAACTGTAACTGTGAATTCTGATCTTGCATATGCCTCGGGCATTTCGCCTAAACGGGAACAATTGATATTATCTCTGGCGCTCGCGCTTGTTGTTGCAATGGCCATAAAAGTTGTCGGCGTGCTGCTGATCACATCTATGCTGATCATTCCCGCTTCAGCAGCAAGACCTTTATCCAATACTCCTGAAAAAATGGCTATATTGGCGATCGTAATATCCGCTCTCTCTGTCGTTTTGGGGCTACATTTCTCTTACCTGTTTGATACGCCATCTGGGCCGACAATCGTATGTGTCGCGACGATGTTCTTCCTGGCAAGCGCTATGTATGGGGCTTTGCGACGTTTATAAATTTAACCGATGGGCAGGCAATTGCTGGGCAGAACCTGTTGAATTATTTTGATAACTTCTACCTTATTGATTGGCTTGTTTAAGTAATAATCAAAGCCAGCTGAGAAGTTTGTGGAGGCAATGTCATCGGGGGTATGGGCGGTGAGCGCTGCGATCGGCGTGAGTGATGTATGACTTTCCAATTTCCTTATGGCATCCGTGGCTTGATTGCCGTCCATGTGGGGCATTGAGATATCCATAAAGACCAAATCAGGCTTTGTTTGTTTAAACGCCTCAACCGCCGCTTTGCCATCATCAGCAAAGCATAAATCGATGTTCATATTTTCGATGAGTTTTCGAATAAGTAATTGATTTACCTTATTATCCTCCGCACAAAGAATGCGAATATTTCTTAAGGGTTTGTCTGCTTTTGGTTTGTTTTGTTGCTGTGGAATAATCTGTGAAATAGCGTGGATGAGATCTGTGCGTAACAGAGGCTTTTTAATCCATTGCGCTTGTTCAATATTCATATCTTGAACAGAGGAGGGCCCGCCTCCCATTAAGAAAATATGCGATTCTGGATAAATGTCTTTGATGAAAGAAATGCTTTTTTTAAGCGTGTTTGGATCGATCTTTGAGTCTATGAAATAGATGTGCGATATCTTTTTTTCCTCAATAATTTGCTCAGGTGTGTCGTAGATAGCTGCATCAAATCCCAAGGCACTTAATTGTTTGTGAAGAATTTCGGCGCTCAAAGCATTTGCATCAACGATAGAGGATTTTTTGAGCCATTGCGGCAAATTATGCGTTTCTCGATTGTCAATTTTAAGCGGCAAACAAACTGTAAAACAGCTGCCGACACCTTCTGTGCTATTGACAAAAATTTCACCCTTGAGGGCCTCAATGATTTTACGCGTTATTGATAATCCCAGCCCTGTGCCTTCTTGGCTTGTGGTTGTATTATGCTCAGATTGTGTGAAATCATCGAATATATATGGCAGTTCTTTTTCTTGAATCCCCGCACCACTATCTTCGACTGAAATATGAACATTTATTTCGGATTGGTTCTTTTTCTGATAGCCTGTGATCCGAATAATCACATTTCCTTTTGTTGTGAATTTGACGGCGTTGCCAATTAAATTCGTCAAAACTTGCCGTATTCTGCCTGCATCGGATATAAAATTCGAAGGCATAAAAAGATCATAATCGATGATTAACTCTAGCTCTTTTGAAAAAGCTTGGGCCTGCATGAGTGTCACAACATCTTTTATGGATTGTTCTAGATTGAATGCCTCTTGATGAATGCGTAGCTTATTGGCTTGAATTTTTGATTGATCCAGTACTTCGTTCACGATCCTTATCAATGACTGGCCAGATTTTTTAATGGTATTCACATAAAGATTTTGATCGCTATTAAGAGCAGTGTTTTCAAGGAGTTCTGCCATGCCAATGATGCCATTCATTGGGGTTCGGATTTCATGATTGATGTTCGCGAAAAAGGCCGCTTGGGCGTTGATTGCCTTTTGTGTTCGCGCGTTTGCGTGTTTGAGTTCTTTTTCGTGGCGTATCGTCTCGGTGATGTCGAGGCAAAGCGATACCATGTCGCCGCTCGAGCCCCTTCTGTCAATTAAGCTTAAAAAACGATTATTGGTTAATTGAACGGTGATCGGATCTGGCGTGTCCTCTTCCCATCTCTCGAGCATAAATTCAGTGAATTCTTTGGGCGTTTTTGATAAGGTTTCTACAAGGCCTTCATTCGCCGCTAAATATATAAGATCTTCGTATGCGACGCCGATTTTGATTTGGCTATAATTTTCAAATGTTTTGAGATATGCATGATTTGCAGCGATTAATGTATTGTTTTGATTGTAAATTGCAAAGCCGTCGTCGATGGTTTCTACGGCTTCCCACAAGCGCAGCTCCGCCATATTCGCAGCCGCATAGGCTTCTTGTAATAATTGGTGTTGAGAGGTGGAGGCTACAGTGGAAAGTGCGGTGTTTTTGTTTTCAAGCTGTTCAATCTTTGTTGAGGCTTCGATAAGCTTTTTTTCTAAGACTTCAATTTTCTCTTTGCCTGTAAAACGCTTAAAAAACGACATGTGTATCCGCATCCATTATTAACTCAGTCGAGTATGATGCAAGAGCGTAAAATTCTTACTAAAATATTTGTTGAGAGGTTGTTTTATTTGTTCGTTTTAAAAGGGGCCATGCCTTCGCGAGCGAGCTCATCTGCGCGTTCATTTTCAGGATGGCCGGCATGCCCTTTGACCCATTCCCATGTCACATCGTGCTTTGATTGTGCTTCGTCTATGCGTTGCCAAAGCTCGATGTTTTTGACGGTTTTTTTACTAGAGTTTTTCCATCCATTTCGCTTCCAGCCATGTATCCAGCTTGTGATGCCGTTTTTGACATAGGCACTGTCTGTTACAATGGTAATGGTTGTTCTGCGCTCAAGGGCTTCTAGCGCAGAGATGGCGGCGAAAAGTTCCATGCGATTATTCGTTGTATTCGCGTCGCCGCCTTTCAGTTTTCGCTCTTTCAAGACTGTTTTGCCATCTAAGGCTTGCAGTAAAACACCCCAGCCGCCGGGGCCTGGATTTCCGGAGCAAGCTCCATCAGTGAAAGCATAAATTTCTGGCATGAGTGATCAGATTTCCTGTAGATTTGCCATTTTATACTTAGATTAAATCTGAATTTAAAGTCGGTATATTTGACGACTGGCTTGGAGTAAGAATTACTCTTCAGTTTCTTCAGAATTGTTATTTTCGTATTCACAATATTCCTTTGGAGGCCTACCAATTGCATCTCTTAGATCGTTGAGCTCGATAAATGAATCTGCCTGACGTCTTAATTCATCTGCAATCATTGGGGGTTGTGCGCGTATTGTTGAGACAACTGAAACGCGGACGCCTTGCCTTTGTAGGCTTTCAACGAGAGGCCTGAAATCTCCGTCGCCCGAAAATATGACAGCATGATCGATGTGTGGGGCAAGCTCCATTGCATTAACAGTCAATTCAATGTCCATATTGCCTTTAACTTTTCGACGTCCAGCAGAATCGGTAAATTCTTTTGCATTTTTGGTGATCATCGAAAAACCATTATAATTCAGCCAGTCCACCAAAGGTCTGATCGGAGAATATTCATCATTTTCTAATAGGGCGGTATAGTAAAACGCGCGCAACAATTTTCCACGGCGCATAAATTCCTTGCGGAGCAATTTGTAGTCGATATCAAAGCCTAATGCCTTTGATGCGGCATACAGATTGGAACCATCAATAAATAATGCTAACCGCTCGTCTTTATAAAACATAATAAAATCCTTATCTGTGCGCTTTGTTTGAGTAAGTTGCGAACATGTCAAAATGACGCATGCCGAAAATATGATGTTTGTCGAAATGCTTTTGGGAGATATAGCGCAATTGTATGAACGACTCGTTTAGCTCATTTGAGAAATCGGACTTGATTTTATATATATTGTAGGAAAATAGCGCTTACTCGTTAAGATACTGGTAAGAAAATAAGTTTTTTGGATGATATTGGGGTATCATAAATGGCGAAGGTTTGGATTGCGTTGGGCGCGAATTTAGATTCGATGTTTGGTGGGCCTGAAAGAAGCCTCGTAAAAGCATTGGAGTTTTTATCTAATGAGGGGTGTGAGGCAGCGCGCATTAGCTCTTTTTATCAAACGCCTTGTTTTCCAGCTGGAGCTGGCCCGGACTATATAAATACTGTTGCTGAGTTCGATTGCCATTTGTTGCCGCATGAGCTTTTGAATGTGCTGCATGCTATTGAGCATAAAATGGGCCGTGTTCGAACAGAGCGTTGGGCAGGGCGCAGCATGGATTTGGATTTGCTGGCGTATGAAGGGGAGGTGCTTCCCGAGAAATATACCGTGCAAAAATGGATCGATTTATCTATCGATGCGCAAATGAAATTAACGCCTGATGATTTGCTTTTGCCGCATCCTAGAATGCAAGATAGGGCCTTTGTTTTGGTGCCGTTTTTGGAAATTGCACCCTCTTGGCGTCATCCTATATTACAAAAGACTGTTGCAGAGATGTATCATGCGCTCCCTCTGGATCAGCGTGATGCGGTGATCAAGCTAGCGCGCTAAAAGCGGTTCTTGAGATGTCTATGGGATTTTCACAAAGAGCCCTTGTAAATATTTGTGAATGGAGTTAAGTAGGCGATTGATGTTTTTTCACTACGATTGGAGATAAGATGGCCCGCGTAACTGTTGAAGATTGCGTTGATAAGGTTCAAAACCGTTTCGAACTTGTCATGATTGCCGCTCACCGCGCGCGTGAGATTGCTGCTGGCGATCAGCTCACAGTCGATCGTGATAATGATAAGAATCCAGTTGTCGCTCTTCGTGAAATTGCAGAAGAAACACAATCAACTGATGCGCTTCGCGAGCGCATGATTGAAAGTCATCAAACTCAAATCGAAGTTGATGAACCAGAAGAAGACCAAATGGCGCTTCTTATGGGCCAAGAAAAAGACGTGCCTGCGCAAGACGATATGTCAGAAGAAAATCTTTTGCGTGCGCTCATGCAGGCGCAAAGCCAAGGCTAATACTCTAATTAGTATTTCAAATTTCCAGGAGGGGCTAAAACTTGATGATTGACGTCGAAGATTTAGTCTCTCTTGTTCGAAATTATAATCCAAACACCGACGCAGATTTCATTCGCAGAGCCTATGCTTTTGGGATGGAGATGCATGATGGCCAGTTCCGCCGTTCTGGTGAACCATATTTTACACATCCAGTTGCTGTTGCCGCGATTTTAACGGAGCAGCGCTTGGACGATGCTTCCATTGTCACCGCTTTATTGCATGATACTGTTGAAGATACGCGCGCATCCTACAAGCAGGTTGAAGAGTTGTTCGGGCATGATGTTGCCGAGTTGGTCGACGGTGTGACCAAACTCACAAATCTTCAACTCTCCTCTAGTGAAACCAAACAAGCCGAAAACTTCCGAAAACTCTTCATTGCAATGTCGAAAGACATGCGCGTGATCTTAGTCAAGCTAGCGGATCGCTTGCATAATATGCGCACGATTAAAGCAATGCGCGCTGAAAAGCAGATCCAAAAGGCCCGTGAAACGATGGATATCTTCGCCCCTCTCGCGGGGAGAATGGGGATGCAGTGGATGCGAGAAGAGTTGGAAGATTTATCCTTCCGTGTGATCAATCCAGATGCCCGCAATTCCATTATGCGCCGATTTGTCACATTGCAGCGGGAAACGGGCGACGTTGTTCATAAGATTACAAATGATATCCGCAGTGAATTGGATAATGCATCTATTCGGGCGTCTGTCTATGGGCGTGCGAAAAAGCCGTATTCTATCTGGCGCAAGATGGAAGAGAAAAAGATTAGTTTTTCAAGGCTGTGCGATATTTATGGGTTTCGTATAATTGTTGAAAATGAGCAGGATTGTTATAAGGTTTTGGGGTTGGTGCATCAACGCTGGAAGACTGTTCCGGGCCGTTTTAAAGACTATATTAGTCAACCAAAATCAAATGGATATCGATCAATTCATACAACGATTTCTGGAAGAGATAGTCGGCGCGTTGAGATCCAGATTCGGACGCAAGAGATGCATGATGTCGCAGAAAGTGGCGTCGCGGCACATTGGTCTTATCGTGATGGTGAGCGGTCTCAAAACCCATTCGCCGTAGCCCCTGCAAAATGGCTATCTGATATAACAGAACGCTTTAAAAACGCAGATGATCATGGTGAATTTCTTGAGCATGTTAAGCTCGAAATGTATACGGATAAGGTATTTACCTTTACACCGAAAGGCGAGGTGATCTCTTTGCCACGAGGGGCCACGCCCTTAGATTTCGCCTATGCTATTCATACGCGCATTGGCAATAGTTGCGTTGGCGCTAAGGTTGATGGCATGCGCGTGCCATTGTGGACACGCCTTCGAAATGGGCAATCTGTTATTATTATAAATGCCGAAGGTCAAAAGCCTCAATCCTCTTGGTTGGGTTTGGTGGCAACAGGGAAAGCGAAGGCAGCTATTCGCAAATCTTTGCGAGAAGAAGATCGCGAAAGATTTATGCGTTTAGGGCGCGAGCTTGTGCGCGTTGCTTTTGATCACATCGATAAAAAGGCGACAGATAAAGCCCTTGAAACAGCGGCAAAGCAATTGTCGCTGGGCAGTGCTGATGATCTATTGTCTCGTGTGGGCTCGGCTGATTTGAATGCTTCAGATGTTTTGCACGCATTATACCCAGAGCTTATGCGCAATCGTGATGAAATTGAGCCTCAGCGCGCTATCATTTCTCCCGATAAAAAACAAAAACATAAGCGCGCTGAATGTTGTCAGCCTGTCCCTGGTGAGCGCATTGTGGGTATTACTTATGAAGGACAAGGTGTGATCGCACATGCGATTGATTGTTCTGTTTTGAGTGCTTTTGCTGATGAAGGACACAGGTGGGTCGATCTTCATTGGCATGCGGGGCCTCATGCGGCAGAGTATGTCGTTTCTTTGGATGTGACGATCGCAAATGATGCGGGTATTTTGGGGCGCATATGCACGCTCATAGGCGAGCATAACGCTAATATTTCAGATCTCACCTTTCCTGAGCGTAAAGAAGATTTTTACCGTGTGATGATAGATGTTGAGCTTCGTGACCGCGAGCATTTACATGCCGTGATGCTTGCTTTAGAGGCCGATAGCAATGTGGCGCGCATCAAGCGTCACCGCGAGAGTGCCCGCGCACCACAAGACGGCGTCTAGCCGCAGAAAGAGAACTCAGTGCTTTTTAAGAAAAGTAAAAAACTAACCTTCCGAGAGGGGGTTCAAAAGTATTTTTGGCCCAAGCGTGGTTGGCTACGTGTGTTCAAATATCTACATCTGCGTTTTCATCGATTGCCTGATAAACCGTACCGCATTGCACGCGGGGCAGCTGTTGGGGTGTTTGTGGTCTTTACGCCTTTCTATGGGTTGCATTTCGTACTGGCGTTCCTTTTCGCGAAAATTATTCGTGGGAATGTTTTAGCAGCCCTATTGGCGACATTTGTTGGGAATCCTTTGACATATGTCCCAATCGGTGTTGTGGCATTGAAAGTAGGCAGTTTTCTTCTTGGAGTCGAAGTGCACGCGAGCGATTTGCGCAGATTTGCACGAGATTTTATTTCAACGTTCACAGAGCTCCTGTATAATTTCTTTTCGTTTTTCACATCAAAATCAGCTGATTGGAGCGCTTTAACTCGCTTTTTAGATGATTTTTTTCTGCCCTATCTCATTGGTGGCATTGTGGTGGGTCTGCCGGCGGCAATTGCGACATTTTATCTGACACTCCCCATGATCGCGGCATTTCAGATCGCGCGAAAGAAAAAGATAAAAGAAATTTTTCGAAAGCGGAGTCGCAAAAGGCTCGAGAGCCAAAAATTGAACAAATAACGCGATATTTGGAATTTAATTCCCTTACTGAATTCGATAAGCTCTCTCCATAATTCTATATGAGGATCTCAGATGGACAACTTACCACTCCGCTTAGGTGTTAACATTGATCACGTCGCCACTGTTCGCAATGCGCGCGGTTCGGCTTATCCTGATCCAGTTAGAGCGGCTATTTTGGCACAAGAAGCGGGTGCGGATGGGATTACAGCACATCTGCGCGAAGATCGCCGCCATATTGGCGATGCGGATATTGATGCGCTGATGGATCAGCTCACAGTGCCGTTAAACTTTGAGATGGCCGCCACAGATGAAATGCAAGCAATTGCTTTGCGTCACAAGCCTCATGCCGTGTGCATCGTGCCGGAAAAGCGCGAAGAGAAGACGACTGAAGGCGGGTTGGAAGTGGCGCGCGAAGAAAATAGGTTGGCCCATTTTATTGCGCCATTGCGCGAAGCAGGGTCTCGCGTGTCAATTTTCATTGCGGCAGAAAAATCCCAAATTGAGGCGGCGCATCGTATTGGGGCTGCCGTTGTCGAATTGCACACGGGCGCTTATTGTGACTTTCATTACGAGTGCGATTTCACACAACGAGACGCAGAACTTGAACGCTTGAGAGAGATGGCCGCATTTGCACATAATCTAGGTCTTGAAGTCCATGCGGGGCATGGTCTTACCTTTGAGACCGTCCAGCCAATCGCAGCAATTCCGGAAATTGTCGAATTAAATATCGGTCATTTTTTGATAGGGGAAGCAATTTTTATGGGTCTTGAGGCTTCTATCAAAAAAATGCGCCTATTGATGGATGAGGCGCGGGCGTAGTTTGATATGATTTTAGGTATCGGATCAGATCTCGCAAATATTGAGCGCATTTCAGCGACGCTAGATCGCTTTGGCGATCGCTTTAAAACGCGCGTTTTCACAGATGTTGAGCAAAAGAAAGCTGAGCGCCGCAGGGATGTGGCTGGAACTTATGCCAAAAGATGGGCGGCTAAAGAAGCGTGCTCAAAAGCATTGGGGACAGGCTTGGCCATGGGGATTTCATGGAAAGATATGTCTGTATCGAACTTGCCAACAGGCCAGCCGATTATGCATGTGACAGGATGGGCTAAAGATCGTTTGGCCGCTATGACGCCTGAAGGCTATGAGGCGGTTATCCATGTCACTTTGACCGATGATCATCCTTGGGCGCAGGCTTTTGTTGTTATTGAGGCTTTCCAATCTAGCGAAGCGAAAAAGATCAATAACGGCGGGGTTTAGTATAAAAAAATAGGGTTTGATGAGTAAAGCTTGACTTATACGTGTTAGGCTTTCATATCGCATTGGAATTTGGATGGGTTATCAAGGGCCCGTTATATTTATGATTTGAAGGAATGGTTGCTCATGAGCACACAAGCGAAAAAAAAGGAATCTCTCACAGAAAGTGTGAAAACAATCGTTTATGCGCTTTTGATTGCGGGGCTTTTCCGGACATTGTTTTTTCAACCCTTTTTTATTCCTTCGGGGTCGATGAAAGAGACGATGCTGATCGGTGATTTCTTATTTGTGAATAAGATGTCTTACGGTTATTCAAAATGGTCCTGCCCTAAGATGGTCAATTTCCTTTGCCCAATTTCCAACAGAATTCTTGGAAGTGAGCCTGAGAGAGGGGATATTGTTGTCTTTATGCATCCTACTCAAAAGGTTGAATATGTGAAGCGATTGGTGGGTTTGCCTGGCGATAAAGTGCAAGTCACAAATGGTGTTGTATATATCAATGGGCAGATGTCACCGCAAAAAGATGATGGTGCTTTTATTGAGGATTATGCCCAGCAAGGCGCGCGTGGTGGTTTCCCTAGATGTGTGAACCCAGCGCCTGCGCAAGGGAGCCCTTGTGCGAAAGAGCGCTTTGTAGAGACTTTCCCAGATGGACATTCGCATACAATTCTTAATATTCTAAACAATAATTCAGTTGATAATACCGCGACTTATACTGTGCCAGAAGATCACTATTTCTTTTTAGGTGATAATCGAGATAACTCACGCGATAGTCGTTTTTCACCTCCTAATGACATTGGCTTTGTCGCAAAAGAATATCTTGTGGGCAAAGCAAGCCGTGTTATCTTTTCTTCCTCTGGTAAGCGCATGCTTTACTTTTGGACATGGCGAAAAGATCGTTTCTTCAAAAAGCTGCAATAACGATGGCAATAAAACAATCTTCCGAATTAATCGCGTTTCAAAAGCGCATTGGTTACACATTCAAAAAGCCCGAAATTTTAATTCGGGCTTTGACGCATAGCTCAATCTCATCTTCAACGCGCCCAGATAACCAAAGGCTGGAATTCTTGGGAGATCGCGTCCTTGGGTTAATTATGGCTGAAGCTCTTTATGAGGCCGAT
>CALLMA010000007.1 GCA_938008015.1 uncultured Celeribacter sp. | reverse complement strand
GGCTTGACCGCCACCGAACCTTGGTTCTTGGGCGAACGAGTGGCCCCCTTTTCTCTTCTCCCATACAATAGCAAATACGGGTGTCACTTTTATTTTTTGTGTATCCATCTTCAAATCTCCTTAAGCGCTTCAAGTACGCCTTCGCCTATGTGATCTGGCACTGAGATATATGTCTCGGCGCATTTCTTAGGTTTAAATTCTATGATATAAGCATATCTGATCAATTCGCTTGGGTATACGGCAGCGACGCTTTTTAAATTAATTGCGTATTCGTCTTCAACGTAAAATTTAGCCATCTTCAAACCTCCTTAAATGCTTTAATGAATGCGTAGATATCACCCCTGCGGGTCTTATTTCGAAACTGGAACTTTTTACGTGAGGGCCAGTAATCTAGCCTCTCCCCGTTCACATTTCTGGACCAGTGCCACTCCGTGTGCTTCACCCAGTTGCCATCATCCGCTCTTTTTGCATCGGCATGAAATCGCGCTTTGTCTTCTTGGAATTTTTCCTTATAGGCAGCTTTGATATCGGACCATTCTTCTTTAGCCATCTTCAAATCTCCTTAAATAGGTCAGGCATAGGAATGCGTATGAATGCTGCAGATCTCGGGCTATGCTTGAAAGCTGCAGCGCATAGATCGGGAGTTTGGTTGCGAACATACTGAATAGCTAATGCGTTTTGATGAATAGCCTTTAGGCAAAGCGCATGAGTTTGCGTTTGTATGTATTGAAGCGACATGCCATTTTGGCTTATTGCCTCCCAGCATATCGCAGGAGACTTATGCCGAACAAATTGTAGCGCTGCACCTCTGTTGCTTTTAATTGCAGCAATGCAAATGTCATGAGTTTGAGACCGGACATGCTGCAAGGCCATCCCGCTCTTTTTAACCGCAGCCAAACAAATCTCTGGAGTTTGGTTAATAACGTACTGGATGGCCATCCCATTTTTTCTTACAGCGCCTAAGCATTGCCCAGAATCAAACACGTCAAAGCCAGCATTTTTGATTAAGCAAGACCTTTGTGCCTTACAAAAATTTTCCTTAACGTGAGCCATGAATAACCTCTTTCTTCTGGTCAAACATTCGCCCTTTGTTTTCGGTCTGTCCTTTGGACCAAAAGCGGCTAATGTATTGTTTTGTAATTCTGTTGTTGGGATTCAAAATCCCCCGGCTTCACGGCCTTGGCGGTTCGAGTCCGCCCACGGGTACCATAAATATTCTCAAATATTGCAATTTCTACATTCATTAACTCAATGAATGGAAGATATTGCTTTATTTCACCCTTCCCCTTCAAAGCTCTGCAAGCTACAAAAGCCACAATAATTGAAACAAGTGGCAAGGATCGCAAAAATGGCGATGGAAAAAACTTTCGACTCTCATGAAGCAGAGGCACGTCTTTATAAGGCATGGGAAGATACTGGGGCATTCAAAGCAGGCGCGAACAGCTCCAAAGAAGAAACTTTTACGATCATGATCCCGCCACCGAATGTCACGGGCGCTCTGCATGTCGGCCATGCATTCAACAATACTATTCAAGATATACTTGTTCGCTGGCACCGCATGCGCGGATACAATACGCTTTGGCAACCTGGCCAAGACCACGCAGGGATTGCGACCCAACTTATGGTCGAAAAAGATCTCGCCGCAAAGGGCGAACCGACACGGGCGCAAATGGGGCGTGAGAAATTTCTTGAGCGCGTTTGGGATTGGAAGGGCCAATATGGCTCAACAATAATCAACCAACTCAAGCGCCTTGGCTCTTCTTGCGATTGGGAGCGCAATGCTTTCACAATGTCGGGTGCTCCTCATGCTCCAAAAGGTGAAGAAGGCAATTTCCATGATGCGGTGATCAAAGTTTTTGTTGAGCTCCATGAAAAAGGTTTGATTTACCGCGGCAAGCGATTGGTCAATTGGGATCCGCATTTTGAAACAGCGATTTCAGACCTAGAGGTCGAAAACATTGAGACGCCTGGCCACATGTGGCATTTCAAATACCCGCTCGCCGATGGTAAAACATATACCTATATCGAAAAAGATGAAGATGGGAATGTAACCCTCTGTGAGGAAAGAGATTATATCTCGATTGCGACCACGCGCCCAGAAACTATGCTCGGCGATGGTGCGGTTGCCGTTCACCCAGATGATGAGCGCTACGCCCCTATCATCGGCTGTCTTTGTGAAATTCCAGTCGGCCCTAAAGAGCATCGCCGCCTCATCCCAATTATAACAGATGAATATCCTGATCCAGAATTTGGCTCTGGTGCTGTGAAAATCACAGGCGCCCATGATGCAAATGATTACGGCGTAGCTCAGCGCAATAACATACCGCTTTATCGCTTGATGGACACAAAAGCATCTATGCGCTCGGATGGTGAGAGCTACGAACAAGACGCCAAGATTGCCGCAGCCGTTTCTCGCGGAGAACGTCACTTAACGATCGCAGAAACAGATGCACTCAATCTTGTCCCTGAAGATTATCGAGGGCTGGATCGCTTTGAGGCACGCAAAAAAGTTATTGCGGATATTACAGCTGAAGGGCTTGCGGTCACACATCAAGTCACAAAAAAGATCAAAGATGAAGATGGGAATGAAACCGAGATAACGGAAACAGTTCCATATGTTGAAAACAAACCTATCATGCAGCCCTTTTGTGACCGCTCTAAAGTGGTTATGGAACCAATGCTAACGGATCAATGGTATGTTGATGCACAAAAGCTTGCCGGCCCTGCACTCGAAGCGGTGCGATCTGGTGATATCAAAATCATGCCAGAGAGCGGCGAGAAAACATTCTATAATTGGCTTGAGAATATCGAACCTTGGTGCATTTCTCGTCAATTATGGTGGGGACACCAAATCCCAGTATGGTATGATGAGGACGGCAATCAGTATTGCGCCACCACTGAAGAAGAAGCCATCAAAAAATCTGGCGGGAAATCTCTAACACGCGATCCTGATGTGTTAGATACGTGGTTCTCATCTGGTCTGTGGCCAATTGGCACATTGGGCTGGCCCACATGGGATGAAAGCACATCGAGGCATTTTCCAACTGATGTTCTAGTGACTGGCCAAGATATTCTTTTCTTCTGGGTTGCACGCATGATCATGATGCAACTTGCTGTCATGGATCAAATTCCATTCCATACAGTTTATCTGCATGAGCTCGTGCGAGATGAAAAGGGCAAGAAAATGTCCAAAACCACTGGAAATGTGATTGATCCGCTTGAAATCATCGATGAATTTGGGGCTGATGCGCTGCGTTTCACCAATGCTTCCATGGCCTCCATCGGCGGCGTTTTGAAGCTTTCAGTCGATCGCATTAAAGGCTACCGCAATTTCACAACCAAAATATGGAATGCGGCACGCTTTGCGGAAATGAATGGCGTTTTTGAAAACTATAATCCAAATGAATTGCCAGCGCCAAATGCAACGCTCAACAAATGGATTATAGGCGAAGTTGCAAAGACGCGCCAAAAAGTGGACAAAGCCTTTTCCGAGTACCGTTTCAATGATGCGGCAAATGCACTTTATGCATTCGTTTGGGGCCAATTTTGTGATTGGTATGTCGAGTTTTCAAAGCCTCTTTTCTATTCAGAAGATGAAGCAACATTGGCAGAAACGCGCCAAACGATGGGTTGGGCATTGGATCAAGCTTTGATCATGTTGCACCCAATCATGCCGTTCATCACTGAAGAACTTTGGAGCAATATTAATTCCAATCGTCCTAAAATGATTGCTCATGCTGATTGGCCTGAATATGGTGATGAGCTGGTCAATCAAGGCGCCGATAAAGAGATGAACTGGGTCATTTCACTCATCGAATCCATTCGTTCCTCTCGTGCAGAAGTGCGCGTGCCTGCAGGGCTTAAAGTACATATGGTACAAGTGGAGCTTGATCAAGCGGGCCAAAATGCTTGGTCAAATAATGAAGCTTTGATCAAAAAGCTCGCGCGCGTGGAAAGCCTGAGCGCGGGTGACATGCCAAAAGGCGCCATCACGATCTCTGTGGCTGGCGGCGTATTTGCTATTCCGCTTGAAGGTGTGATCGATATTGCTGAAGAAAAAACACGCCTAGAAAAGGCGAAAGGGAAATTGGCGAAAGAGCTTGGCGGTTTACGCGGCAGGTTAAACAATCCAAAGTTTGTTGCATCGGCACCTGAAGAGGTCGTTGCGGAAGCGAAGGAGAATTTAGCAGCGCGTGAAGAAGAAGAGCAGAAAATTAATGCCGCTCTTGAACGCCTCGCACAAATCGGCTGATTGAAAGGCTAAAAGCCGCAGCATAGAGCTGCGGCTTTTAGCTTTAGTATTCCATCTCAACCTCAATGGATAAGGGGAGCTTGCGCCTTATTTGAAGCGCTCCCTCTCTCATGATGCAGCACCAAGCCTCCATCACCGACGCCAACAACAACAGTCTCACCATCCAAGACATCCCCGCGCAAAAGCTGTTCCGCGAGCATATTTTGAACCGATCTTTGGATCACACGCTTCAAAGGCCGCGCACCAAAGACAGGATCATAGCCGGCATCGGCAAGCCATTCGAGCGCCTGCGGTTCATATGAGAGCGTGATGCCCCGGCCCTTAAGCCGCTTTTCAAGACGGGCGAGCTGGATATCGACAATGGCAGCCATATCTTTGCGTGCCAATCGCTCAAATATAATCGTTTCATCCAATCTATTCAGGAACTCGGGCCTAAAGTGCGTATGCACAGCCTCCATCACTTTGCGTTTTGCATCCTGAGTATCAGCGCCCTCATCAAGTTGCGACAAGGCTTGAGCACCGAGATTGGATGTTAGAATGATCAAGGTTTGCTTGAAATCAATCACACGTCCCTGCCCGTCAGTTAAGACGCCATCATCAAGAACTTGCAGCAATATATTAAAGACATCGGGGTGCGCTTTTTCAACTTCATCAAAGAGGACGACCTGATAGGGGCGCCTGCGAACAGCCTCCGTTAAAACACCGCCTTCATCATAGCCGACATATCCGGGAGGCGCGCCTAGCAATCTCGACACCGCATGTTTTTCCATGAATTCGGACATATCGATGCGCACCATAGCTGAATCATCATCAAATAAGAATTCGGCAACGGCTTTCGTAAGCTCTGTTTTACCAACGCCCGTTGGCCCTAAGAAGAGAAACGACCCAAGCGGCCTATTTTCATCATTAAGTCCAGCACGCGCACGGCGTACGGCGTTCGATATTGCCGTCACAGGCGCATCTTGGCCAATCACGCGTTTATTTAAGACCTCTTCCATACGCAGCAATTTTTCGCGTTCGCCTTCAAGCATCCGCGATGTTGGAATACCCGTCCAGCGCTCAACCACTTCCGCGATTTGTTCTGAGCGCACGGCCTCTTCTACGAGTAAATCTTGCGATTGGCCCTGCCCCGTTTCAGCAAGCTCTAAATCTTTCTCAAGCTTCGGGATAACGCCATAACTCAGCTCACCCGCTTGTGCGAGATTGCCATTTCTTTTAGCCGCATCCAAATCCGCACGCGCTTTATCAAGCTGTTCTTTGATATTTCTTGCGCCATCAAGCTTTTGCCGCTCCGCATCCCATTTTGCCGTTAGGCTTGAAGAGGCTTCTTGCAATTCCGAAAGCTCAAATTCAATTTTATCTAAGCGTTGCTTTGAGGCGGCATCATCTTCTTTTTTCAAAGCTTCGGCTTCGATTTGAAGCTGCATGATTTGGCGATCAATCGCATCCAGCTCTTCTGGTTTGCTATCAACTTGCATGCGCAGACGTGAAGCCGCTTCATCCACCAAATCAATCGCCTTATCGGGCAAAAAACGATCCGTGATATAGCGATGTGAAAGCGTTGCAGCAGAAACAAGAGCCCCATCCGCGATGCGTACGCCGTGGTGCAATTCGTATTTTTCTTTAATACCGCGCAAAATCGACACCGTATCCTCAACAGTTGGCTCTAAGATCATGACCGGCTGAAAGCGGCGCGCCAATGCTGCGTCTTTTTCAACATATTTGCGGTATTCATCTAATGTTGTTGCACCAATGCAATGCAACTCACCCCGTGCAAGGGCGGGCTTGATCAAATTGGCAGCATCCATAGCCCCATCCGATTTTCCCGCACCAACAAGTGTATGCATTTCATCAATAAATAAGACAACCTCACCCGCAGAGGCTTCAATTTCTTTCAAAATCGATTTCAAGCGCTCTTCAAATTCGCCGCGATATTTCGCACCCGCAATTAAGGCTCCCATATCGAGTGATAGCAGGCGTTTGTTTTTTAAGCTTTCAGGCACATCCCCATTCATAATGCGAAGCGCCAATCCTTCAGCAATCGCAGTCTTCCCAACACCCGGCTCACCGATCAAAACGGGGTTATTTTTTGAACGGCGAGAAAGCACCTGCATGGAGCGGCGGATCTCTTCATCGCGACCAATGATAGGATCTATCTTACCCGCAATCGCTGCTGCGGTTAGATCAATCGTAAACTTACTTAAAGCTTCAAAACTATCTTCAGCCGTCGCGCTATCCGCACGGCGCCCTTTGCGCAGTTCATTGATTGCATCACTCAAGTTTTGTTCAGATAAACGGCCCATTTCAAGAGATTTAGCAACCCCTTTTTTATCTGAGAAAAATGCCAGCAGAATTCGTTCGACCGTCACAAAACGATCTCCAGCATTTTGTGCAATCTTCTCCGCCTCCACTAAGATGCGAGATAAAGACTTATCCATATAAGGCTGACCTGAATCGCCAGAAACTTGTGGAATTTTTCCAAGCGCATTCTCGTTTGCCGCGCGAATACGTGTGAAATCAGCGCCAGCTCGCGTCATGAGGTTGGCAGCAAAGCCTTCGCTATCATCAAGCAATGCCTTTAATAAATGTTCTGGCCGAAGCGCTTGATGGTTTTCTCTAGTCGCAATCGTACCTGCAGCTTGCAAAAAGCCGCGTGATCTCTCGGTGAACTTCTCTATGTTCATCCTCATACTCCTTTTATAGCACCCTCTATTAATCAAATGCGCCTGCTGTGCAGCACGCCAACTAAGGGCCTAAAAATGAAGTTAGGAAGCACAAGGCCGTCTTACAAGGCCTTGAATACAATCAGACGCTCACTATCTATTCGTTCAAAATGCCAAAGCATCCTTTAAAAGACGCACAACAGCTTCTCGCGGCACATCCGATGTTACGAAACTCTCTCCAAGACCTCTCGCAAGAATAAACCGCAATTGCCCATCAAGCACTTTCTTATCTTGCGCCATCATATCAACCAAAGTTTCCGCATCAGGCAACTCACCTGCGATATCTTTTATATCACATTTCATGCCCATAGATTTTATATGCTCGCGGACCCGCGATGGGGCTTCTTGAGAGCACAATCCTAAACGCGCAGATAATTCAAAAGCAAGCACGCATCCTATGGCAACGCCTTCACCATGGAGTAAGCGATCACTATATCCTGTTGCAGATTCGAGCACATGGCAAAACGTATGCCCCAGATTTAAAAGCGCGCGATCGCCTTGTTCCGTTTCATCACGAACGACAATTTCTGCCTTCATTTCGACAGAGCGTTTCACAGCATATTGGCGCTTTTCCATGTCACCTGCCGCCAAAGCAGGGCCATTTTCTTCGAGCCATTCAAAAAAGGCTTCATCCCCCAAAAGGCCATATTTTTGCACTTCGCCGTAACCAGAGAGAAAATCACGTTCTTTCAGCGTACCGAGAAGCGTGATGTCTGCCAAAACCAATGATGGCTGATGAAAAGCACCAATCAGGTTTTTTCCAGAAGGTGAGTTAATACCCGTTTTGCCACCAACGGAACTATCAACTTGAGCGAGCAATGACGTTGGGATTTGCACAAAACGGACACCTCGGCGCAAACTGGCGGCGGCAAAACCAACCAAATCCCCGATGACGCCGCCACCAAAAGCAATGATAATATCGTTGCGCTCAACTTTTTCTTTTAAAAGCCATTCAACTGTTTGTTCAAAATACTTCCAGCTCTTCGTGCTTTCTCCCGCAGGCAAGGAGAGGCATGCCATTTCAATGCCAGATGCTTTCAAGCCGTCATGCAATGCACTCAGATGCAGTGCTGCAACATTGTCATCGCACACAACGCAAACGCGCTTTTTAGACTTGAGTAATGGCGCAACAAAAAAACCTGCATTCGCAACAAGACCGCGCCCAATCAAGACATCGTAAGCGCGATCTTTTAAATCCACATGGACCTTTTCATATGAATGCATAGTTTTTCCCCGTCATGAACATATTTATATGGCAATTGGCGTTGCAACCTAATCGTTTAAAACACCGCTCTCACCTAACGCTTTTATAACTTTATCACACATTTGCTCAATAGTCAGATGCGGCTCAGCTTCAACAATCACGCGCGCTTCTTGATAAGAAGGGACGCGTTGCGCCAGCAACTCTTTCAAAGTTTGATAAGGATTTGCCGTTCTAAGAAGGGGGCGCGTATCTTTATGTTTGACGCGGTTCCATAAAATTTCCAAATCGACTTTTAGCCAGATTGAGACGCCATGATCATCAATAATCGTTCGGTTTTGTGGCGAGAGGAATGCTCCGCCTCCTGTTGATATAATAGCTCTCTCTTCTTGAAATAAACGCTCAAGCACCTGCGTTTCTTTTTGCCTAAAAAACGCCTCTCCATCTCTTTCGAAGATTTCAGCGATTGTCATATTTGCTGCACGCACTATTTCTTCATCCGAATCGATAAAAGCTATATTTAAGCGCTCAGCAAGAGCCTTCCCAATGGCCGTTTTGCCCGCCCCCATCATGCCAACAAGTGCGATGGACTTATTTAATTTCGGTTTCGATTTTCCAATCAGCGACATCCAAGCGGACCTTTGTTTTAGAATTTTAGTCATTTCGTAGATTTTATCTTAGATCTATTTGCACATACGATCTAAAAACATGCGAAATTTTGCTATTTATAAATTATTTACGTCAATGGCGTGATCTTCATCAAATTACCATATATAAAACACATAATATCTCAGTTCATGCATAAAAATAATGCATGTCATTTTTGGAGCCAATGGTCGTGCGTAAATTTTTATTTCAGCTTTTTTTGTCAATTCTGCTTATTTCATTGATTGGATTCATAGGGTTTGCATATTTTGGCGACCTTTCTCCAAATAAGACGCAAGTGACTTTGCCCGTAGAGCTATAGTCGCATAAGGGAAATTCAGTGTCTCATTTGCACAAACCTGCAAGATCAAAGCGCTTTTTGGGCTGTTGCGCCGCATTGGTGTTGGGCGCCCCCTTTGCAATTGAAGCGCAAAGTGATCAAGGCGCGCCCGTTTCTGCGATCAACTGGCTCTCAAAGACATTTGAAGAAACTGGCCATCTATCAGATAAAGCCGCGTCGCAAGGTGATGTTTCATCAATCAAAATCCCCGCGCCTGTGGCTGAACAACCACTCAATGCACCCAACATCAATGCCTCAGGCCTGTTATCGACCTCCATATCCGGATTGCCCACAGATTTATGGGGAAGCTCGCAATCCGCTGAAATTGCACAATCGATTACTGCATTGGTTCAAAAAAATGAGCTCTTGCACAGCACGAGGCATATTCTAAATAAAATCATCTTAGCAGAACTAAATCCGCCTATTGATTCAGATAATAATGAGATTTTATATTTAGCGCGCATTGATGCTTTGCTTTCTCAAGCGCGCCTCGAAGAAGCCAATGCGCTCATTGAACTGTCAAATACATTCAGCCCCGCCCTTTTCCAACGAAGCTTTGACACCAAATTACTTTTAGGTCACGAAGATCAAGCGTGTCAGTCTTTAGACAAATTGAAGGGGCGGCGCATCACGCTCGAAACCCAAATTTTTTGCATGGCGCGCATGGGCGCATGGTTTGATGCGGTTGTAACCTTAAGTTCTGCGCAATCATTAGATCTCGTTTCAAGCGAACAAGCCGATCTTCTCTCTCGCTTTTTAGATCCCGAGCTGTACGAAGGCGAGGATGAGGTTGTTTTAAGTACGCCCCCCACCCCGCTGACATTTCGCTTAAAGGAATCTATTGGCGAATATGTTTCAAACGCGGATCTCCCTCTCGCTTTTTTGCACAGTGAATTAAGGGATGTTTCTGGATGGAAAGCGCGTGTTTCAGCCGCTGAAAAACTGGCCAGCATCAATGCAATTTCAGGCAATAAATGGCTGGGCATTTGGTCCGAGTTTTTGCCCGCAGCTTCTGGTGGCGTCTGGGATCGGCTTGAGGCGTTGCAAGATTTTGAAATCGCCTTAAACTCACAAGATATTGGCAGCATTCAAAGCACACTCCCTAAGGCTTGGAATGCGATGCGCTATAGCGGACTCGAAGTCGTATTTTCAGAACTTTTTTCTCAAAAACTAGGGCAATTTGAGCTAAAAGGCCCCGCAAAAAATATCGCATTTTATATTCATCTGTTAGCGTACACCCAAGATGAAAATATATTCGCAAAGCCTTATAAAGGCATCTCAAATGACGATTTGTTTTTATCGCGCATTGCTCATGGCCAAGAGTTACCCTCTCCACGACCATCAGCCTCCTCCTATATATATAGAAAAAGCATCCATAATGCATTTCAAGATGATCAATTAAGCTTCGATTTTGCGCAGCTCATCGAAGAGAAACAACTCGGCATAGCGCTCTTAAAAGCGCTTAAAATGCTTGAAGACGGTGCCTCAGGGGATCTTGCCGCATTGCAGAAATCTCTTCAATTTTTGCGCCTCTCCGGCTTTGAGGCAACAGCGCAAAGGGCGGCATTAGAAATTTTAATTCTTGGGCCCCGAATTTAAGACGATGACCAAATTGCATTCCCGTTGGATATTTGCCTTCTCGCAAGCACAGCTCGCCGAATATGGCGCCGCAGATAATACGCTGCAAGGCTATGTAAATGATTTAGAAAAATATGGCGATTGGCTCAGCGCAAAGGGTAAAACATATCCTGAAGCAAATAAGCAAGATATCGAAAACTACCTGATTGACTGCGAAATAGAAGGCCTTGCCCAAGCAACGCGCGCAAGGCGTCTTTCTTCAATTAAACAGCTTTATCGCTTTGCCTATGAAGAAGGCCTAAATGAGCGCAACCCTGCTTTAAATATCAAAGGCCCCGGCAAGACAAAACAACTCCCTAAAACGTTGTCGCATGACGAAATTTCAGCCCTATTGGCCAGCGCTTCTAACATGGGAAAAAATGTCGAAAAACAAGCCCGCAATACTGCGATGTTGAACATTCTGTATGCCAGCGGATTGCGTATTTCTGAATTGCTAGAACTTCCAGTGTCCTCAACGCGAGGCAAGCCTCAATTATTACTCGTTAAGGGGAAAGGCGGCAAAGAACGCCTTGTTCCGATTAGTGAAACTGCACAAACCGCTTTGAGTACTTGGTTACAGTTTCGCGACAAACGGCAAGCGATATTAAAAGAGCAAGGGCACAAAGAATCGCCTTTTCTCTTTCCCTCCAGAGGGAAAGTCGGGCATTTCACACGGATCGCGTTTTATAACCTACTTAAAGAAATCGCTCTTCACGCCGGCATATCACCAAGCAAAGTGTCGCCCCACACATTGCGCCACGCTTTCGCAACGCATCTCCTTGCCAATGGAGCAGATTTGCGCGCGATCCAAGTTATGCTTGGCCATAGCGATCTTTCGACAACGGAAATCTATACGCATGTTTTAGATGAGCGCCTCAAAGCGCTTGTCTTAACGCATCACCCCCTTTCCAAGAAATAAATGCCCGAAATTGCTTATCAGCAATTCATTTTTTGCCAAATCCCCCTTGCGTGCTCGAGCCGCCTTCCCCATAACTCCCCTATGACACAATATCTTTCTTTTCTTGATCTTTCCTTCTGGCTCACCGCCGGCGCAATTGCTGGTCTTTTGGTCTTATCTGGTTTCTTTTCGGGCTCTGAAACGGCGCTGACTGCTGCTTCGCGTGGCAAGCTGCGTTCGCAAGCTGATAAAGGCCATAAAGGCGCTCAGCGCGCGATTGAAATCACCGAAGATAATGAGCGCTTGATCGGCTCTGTGCTTTTGGGCAACAACATGGTCAACATTCTAGCGACATCGCTCGCAACAGCGCTTTTCACCCGATTATTTGGTGAAAACGGGGTTGCAATGGCCACTCTGATTATGACGCTCCTCGTCCTTATTTTTGCCGAAGTACTGCCAAAAACATATGCCATTATTAACGCTGAAAAAGCGGCCGCCAAAGTTGCGAGACCTATTTCTTATATTGTCATCGTTTTCGCGCCTGTCGTCACATTCGTGCGCTTCATTGTGCGCGCTATGCTTTCGCTCTTTGGCGTCGAAACGGATCCAGACAGCCGATTTCTCGCCATTAAAGATGAAATTGCAGGTGCAATTGCACTTGGTCATGTTGAAGGCTCCGTTGAAAAGGAAGATAGAGACCGCTTGCTTGGCGCGCTTGATTTAGGGGAGCGGATGGTTGAAGAGATTATGCTTCATCGTTCTCAAATTGAAATGATTGATGTCGATCTCCCTCCTTCTGAAATTTTGCAAAAATGTTTAGATAGCTCACATACGCGCCTGCCTCTTTATAAAGGGGAGCAAGAAAATATCATCGGCGTCTTGCATGCAAAAGATCTTTTGCGCGCCACACATGCCCATCAAATCGCCGCTAAAGCGGATGGAAATGATGAAAACATCTTCGCCGACTTCAATGTCGCGGATGTTGCCATGAAGCCATATTTCGTCCCTGAAACGACCTCACTTGATGATCAAATGCGCCAATTTTTGCGCCGCCATACGCATTTCGCCCTCGTCATCGATGAATATGGTGCGCTGCGAGGTCTTATTACGCTTGAAGATATTTTAGAAGAAATTGTGGGCGAAATTACAGACGAATTTGACACAAGTGAAGCAAGTCCAATTAAATCTGAAACAGGTGATTGGATTGTCGATGGCGCCATGACGATACGTGATTTCAACCGTTCAACAGACTGCAATCTTCCCGATGAAGAAGCCAACACTATGGCCGGCCTTGTGATCCATGAATCACAGATGATCCCGATAGTTGGGCAAGTCTTCTCGTTTCACGGCTATAGATTTGAAGTATGTGAAAGAGAAGGCAACCGACTTTCTTGCATCAAAATCCGCCCCCTGGTTGATCTTTGAGGCTTTCGCGCACGAACTTTGGAAATTAACAATTAAATCGGCACAAGAATCAGAAAAGGCTTTTCAAAAAGCAAATTTCATGCAATAGCGACGTGCCTAACACCATCCGACAATCATTAACTTTGGGAGAATGATATGGAGATCCGTGAGGCCCTCACATTTGACGACGTTTTATTAGTTCCTGCAGCATCAGATGTCATGCCATCAACTGCAGATACACGCAGCTATGTGACAAAATCAATTGCGCTCAATATCCCTCTCCTCTCATCTGCGATGGATACGGTGACAGAATCCCGCATGGCCATCGCAATGGCGCAAGCAGGCGGCTTAGGTGTTATTCACAAAAACTTAACAGCGGAAGAACAAGCACGCGAAGTGCGACGCGTTAAGCGATTTGAAAGTGGTGTTGTCTTCAATCCAACGACACTTATGGCAAATTCAACAATCGCAGACGCGAAGGCCTTCGTCGAACGCTATAAATTCACAGGCTTTCCCGTGGTCGATGAAAACCGCAAAGTCGTTGGTATTGTCACCAATCGTGATATGAGGTTTTCTACGTCAGATGATCAGCCAATCTCACAAGTTATGACAACAAAAGATCTTGCCATTTTGCAAGAACCTGTCGATCGCGACCAAGCTATTTCTTTGATGAAAGAAAGACGCATTGAAAAGATCTTAATCGCGAATGATCAAGGCATTTTAACGGGCCTTCTCACCCTCAAAGATACCGAGAAGACAGTCCTCAACCCAACGGCATGCAAAGATGACCTTGGCAGATTGCGCGTCGCAGCGGCGACCTCTGTTGGTGATAGTGGATTTGAGCGCTCAGAGCTTTTGGTGGATTCTGGTGTTGATATCATTGTAATCGATACAGCACATGGGCACTCACGCGGTGTCATCGATTCTGTCGCACGTGCCAAAAAAGAATTTGGTGACAAAGTCCAAATCATTGCGGGCAATGTTGCAACTGCAAGTGCCACGAAAGCCTTGATCGACGCTGGGGCAGATGCTGTTAAAGTCGGCATTGGGCCGGGGTCGATTTGTACGACGCGTATGGTCGCCGGCGTTGGCGTCCCACAACTTACTGCGATTTCAGATTGCGCCAAAGCCGCAGGCGACATTCCCGTCATCGCCGACGGCGGCATTAAATTTTCAGGTGATTTTGCGAAAGCAATTGCCGCTGGTGCCTCAGTCGCCATGGTTGGATCTATGATTGCTGGCACGGATGAATCCCCTGGCGAAGTTGTTCTTTATCAAGGGCGCTCTTTTAAATCATACCGCGGCATGGGTTCCATGGGCGCAATGGCGCGTGGTTCAGCAGATCGCTACTTCCAAAAAGACGCCGCTTCAGATAAGCTTGTCCCAGAAGGCATTGAGGGCCAAGTACCTTATAAAGGACCTGCTGGTACAGTCTTACACCAAATGGTTGGTGGCTTAAGGGCCGCTATGGGATATACTGGCAATGCAACCGTTGCCGAAATGCGTAAAAACTGTTCTTTTGTCAAAATTACGGGCGCTGGCTTAAAAGAAAGCCATGTCCATGACGTTCAAATCACTCGAGAAAGCCCTAATTACCGTATCGGTTAACCTATTAGGATTTTTTTTCGACCAACAACTAAATAAATTGGAGCATCATCGATGACCCCTGCAGCACGCATCGCCGCTTCGATCGAAATATTGGACGATATATTAGCGGGTGAGAACGCCGAAAAGCGTCTCACCAATTGGGCAAGATCTAATCGATTTGCCGGCTCAAAAGATCGGCAAGCCATAAGAGATTATGTGTTTTCGATCCTGCGCTGCATGCGCTCTTGCGCATGGCTTGGTGGCGCGGGCCTCGAAAATCCTACCGCGCGCCAATTGCTCATAGGGCATCTGCGCTCTCAAAATGCAGAACTCACTGATTACTTCAATGAAACATCCTACTCCGCTCCTTTGCTAGAAGAGCATGAGCTTAGCCTATCCACATCTCTCAAAGATGCGCCTGAAGCTGTTCAATTCGATATCCCGGACTGGATGCTCCCTCTTTACCAACACTCTCTCAGTAATACATGCGCTGAAGCTTTGCGGGCTATGCAAAAGAGAGCCCCCTTATATTTGCGTGTCAACCTTCGCAAATCCACAGTCGAGCAAGCACGAAACGCGCTTCAAAAAGAAGGCATTGAAACACAGCCTCATCCATTGAGCCCTACGGCACTCACCGTATTAACCAAGCCAAGAACGGTTATCAATTCTGCCGCCTATCGGAACGGTTTGGTGGAAATTCAAGATGCAGGTTCTCAAAAAATCTCAGATATACTGCCTCTTGAAGAGGGTATGAAAGTCCTCGATTTTTGCGCAGGCGGCGGTGGCAAATCGCTAGCAATGGCGGCGCGAAAGAATGTCGAAATTCATGCATATGATATCAATCAGACTCGAATGAATGATGTGCAAGCCCGAGCCGAAAGAGCTGGCGTAGAAATAAAAATCGCCGAAAAGGAAGAATTGCAATCTTCTTCTTATGACCTCGTGCTTTGCGATGTCCCCTGCTCAGGATCAGGTACATTTTCGAGAACGCCTCAGGCCAAATGGGATCTGAACGAAGAAAAACTGAATGGCCTTATCAAGATACAGGCGGACATCTTAAACGAAGCATATGCTTACGTCAAAACGGGTGGCATTTTAGCCTACGCAACATGCTCTGCCTTCCATCAAGAAAACTCTGACATAGTTAATGCTGCACTATCACAAAAGGCAGGTTTAAAGCTCATCTCAGAACTGAATGTGCCGCCGAGCTCACAATCTAATGGGTTCTACATCTCAATCTTACAAAAAAACTAATGTGCTCCCAGCCTCTCAATTGAATTCAAGCAACATGCTTCATATTTAATTTGGTTTTAATGGATTTATGCGAATAATATTTACAGAAAATTATCCCACATTATATATGTGATTATGGATAATCGTTTTAACGTTCATGAGTATGTCTTTGGGATCAATGTATGGCACAAGATCAATTTAAAGTCCAAGTTCTGTATCAGCAGACAAAATTGCTTTCAAATTATGTTCCTACAATAATTTTCAGCGGCCTGTTCTTTTGTTGCATAGCTCTTTTTATCGAGAGCCCGTTCTTTAACTTATCCATATTTTTCTTTGGTGCCATTTCCCTATGGCTTGGCATTTTTATTAAATATACAAATTTTTTAAAACAAATCTCTGAAAATGAATTTTTGCGCGCTTTTAAACGTATTTTGCAAACAGAGAACCGGCCCTCACTACTCACAGATAGCGAAGGCCAGATTTTAAACTACAATACGCCCCTTAAAAAGAGTTTCGACCTCAAAAAAATCGATGTCATTGAAAATGTGTTGCGCAATATTGTCGCCTGCCCCGAGAAAACGAGCACGCAATTAATATCTAATGCGAATAGATTTGGAACCGCAGATCTCAAAACTCATGACACTGAAAATGAATATGAAATCTCGATTAAAAAAATAAACAATGCATATTATGCTTGGAATATAGCAATACAAAACAAAGCGATTGATCAAGACTTAGAGGCGCAAGAGATATCTCCTGCGCCCCATGGCTCCGAGCCCTTTGACTACTATGAATCTCTACCAATCGCGATTTTAAAGGTTTCTCAAGAGGGCTATATCCTAGCGAAAAACTCATCCGCAAAAGCGCTTTTATCGATAGAAAACCAATCACAAATCCGCTTGAGTGAACTTATTGATGGCTTGGGCAGACCTATAAATGAATGGCTAAAAGACGCCGCTTCCGGACGCGTTCAAAAAGCAGAATTTGTACGCTCCGCTTTAAGCAATGATGACACAATCATACAAATATCATTGAGCAAAGTGATCGAAGCAAATGGAGATTCTTGCATACTTGCGGTCTTAACAGATGCGACAAAATTAAAATCACTTGAGGCTCAGTTCGTTCAAAGCCAAAAAATGCATGCGATAGGTCAGCTTTCAGGAGGAATCGCACATGATTTCAACAACCTCCTAACAGCCATTTCTGGGCATTGTGATTTATTGCTACTTCCACGTGATGAAGGCGATCCCGATTATTCCGACCTTATACAAATCAATCAAAATGCAAACAGAGCGGCCTCTTTGGTAAAACAGCTACTTGCATTTTCACGCAAGCAAACCATGTCGCTTGAATCTTGTGACTTGAGAAATACAATCTCGGATCTCACGCATTTGCTCAACCGGCTTGTGGGAGAAAAGGTAAAATTAAAATTTGAGCATGGAAAAGATTTAGCTAATATCTGGGCTGATAAAAGGCAAATTGAGCAAGTCCTTATGAATCTGGTTGTAAACGCTTGTGATGCCATGCCCAATGGCGGTGATGTCAAAATAAAGACTAAGAACGTCACTTTTGAAAAGATGCACCCCCGAGAAAATGTTGCAATACCGCCAGGCGATTACGTCGAGGTTAAGGTGAGTGATGAAGGGATGGGCATTCCCAAGGAAAAAATTCAAAAAGTTTTTGAGCCGTTTTATACCACTAAAGGTGTTGGCGAAGGGACTGGCCTCGGCCTTTCAACCGTTTATGGCATCATCAAACAAACAGGCGGCTATATTTTTATTGATAGCGAAGTTGATAAAGGAACTGTTTTCACGCTTTTCCTACCAACCCATGCAGATAATGCCAAAAAACCGAGCAACAAAAAACTAAAACAAAAAAATTCGCGACTAAAATCCAATATTAAAGCCGGAACTGTTTTACTCGTTGAAGATGAGGCCCCTGTTCGCGCATTTACAAGCCGCGCCTTGCAGATGCATGGATTTAATGTCCTTGAGGCTGATAGCGCTGAGATGGCATTGAAAACGCTTGCCGATAATAACACTGAAATAGACATTTTTATATCCGATGTGATCATGCCTGGGATGGATGGGCCAACTTGGGTGAAAAAGGCCATGGAACAACATCCTGATGTCAAAGTTATCTTTGTCTCGGGCTATGCCGAAGAGCAATTTATTGACCAAAAGAAAGAAATTAAAAACTCCGTCTTTTTGCCAAAGCCTTTTACATTAAGCGAGTTAATCGCCGCAGTCGAAGATCAACTAAAAGAAAAACTCTCATAGTTTTTCAGTTTTTATTAACCAAAATACTTCACAAATAAAACAGAACAAACTATAAACATTTTTAAGGTAGCCAATTTGATACTAAGTAATCTGTTATTGATACCTCAGCACAAGCATGTGATAAAGGGTGAACTATGACAATGGCGGCGATAAAGATGGCGAAAAACGAAGATAAGAAATCTGCTGAAAAGCAAAAAGCTCTCGACAGTGCTTTAGCTCAGATTGAAAGGCAGTTCGGCAAAGGCTCCATCATGAAGCTGGGTGCCGACAATCCTGTACAAGAAATTGAAGCAACCTCAACCGGCTCACTCGGACTCGACATTGCCCTCGGCATAGGTGGTATTCCAAAAGGGCGAATTGTCGAAATTTATGGTCCAGAAAGCTCAGGCAAAACCACTTTAACATTGCATTGTGTTGCCGAAGAGCAAAAAAAAGGCGGTGTCTGTGCATTTGTAGATGCAGAGCATGCCCTTGATCCGATCTATGCGAAAAAACTCGGCGTCAACTTAGATGAATTGCTCATCTCGCAACCAGACACAGGCGAACAAGGCCTTGAAATTGTGGATACTCTTGTTCGATCAGGCGCGGTTTCTTTGGTTGTTGTCGATTCTGTTGCAGCACTCACGCCAAAATCCGAACTCGAAGGCGATATGGGCGACAGCAGTGTTGGTGTCCATGCGCGGCTAATGTCGCAAGCCATGAGAAAACTGACAGGTTCGATCAGCAAGTCTAAGTGTACTGTTATCTTCATCAATCAAATTCGTATGAAAATTGGCGTTATGTTTGGCTCTCCTGAAACAACTACAGGAGGCAATGCGCTTAAATTCTACTCATCAGTTCGCCTAGATATTCGTCGCACAGGCGCTATCAAAGATCGTGATGAAGTTGTTGGAAACGAGACACGCGTCAAAGTCGTTAAAAACAAAGTCGCACCGCCATTCAAGCAGGTCGAGTTCGATATCATGTATGGCGAAGGCATTTCCAAAATGGGTGAACTCCTCAACTTAGGTGTTAAAGCTGGCGTTGTAGATAAATCAGGATCTTGGTTTTCATATGGCGATGAGCGCATTGGCCAAGGTAAAGAAAATGCCAAGCGCTATTTAAAAGAAAATGCCGCAACAGCTCTTGAAATTGAAGATAAAATTCGAGCGGCTCATGGTCTAGAATTCGATTTAGGCGATGCCTATGATGGCTCTGACGTACTTGATCCAGAGTAACATCTGATTAATCTAAAACTGCCCAAAGAGTTTATAAAAATATTTGGGCAGTTTTTGCATAATTTTATAATGTGCAAATATATTGTCTTCGCAAAATCATTATTTTGCATTTTTCCTCTTCATAAATCCAATACAATCTCTTTCTCATAGACAGCTCTAAGCGAGAGAGGTAAACGAATATAAGATATTCTGACATGCAAGAGATTTATGATGCCGAGTGTAAACGATATTAGATCAACCTTCCTCAATTACTTTGAGAAAAATGGACATACCGTAGTTGAGAGCTCCCCGCTCGTTCCGCGAAATGACCCCTCCCTAATGTTCACGAATTCGGGCATGGTCCAATTTAAGAACTGTTTCACAGGCGTTGAAAAGCGTGATTATGTGCGTGCAACAACATCTCAAAAATGCGTACGCGCAGGCGGCAAGCATAATGATTTAGACAATGTTGGTTACACCGCCCGCCACCATACTTTCTTTGAAATGTTGGGAAATTTCTCATTTGGTGACTACTTCAAACATGAAGCTATTCCCTTTGCGTGGGAATTAATCACTAAAGAATTTGATATCCCAAAAGAGCGCCTGCTTACAACTGTATATCATACAGACGATGAAGCCTTCGAAATTTGGAAAAAATTGGGTGTGCCAGAAGATCGCATCATTCGTATCGCCACATCAGACAACTTTTGGCAAATGGGCGACACAGGGCCATGTGGCCCTTGCACAGAAATTTTCTTTGATCACGGCGATCATATCTGGGGCGGCCCTCCCGGCTCACCAGAAGAAGACGGCGATCGCTTCATTGAGATCTGGAATCTCGTCTTCATGCAAAATGAAAAATTTGCAGATGGTTCTATGATCGATCTCGATATGCAATCGATTGATACGGGCATGGGCTTAGAGCGCATCTCTGCTCTTTTGCAAGGATCGCATGACAATTACGATACCGACATGATGAAAGCGCTGATTGAAGCCTCTGCGCATGCAACTTCTGTAGATCCATATGGCGATAAAAATGTCCATCACCGCGTTATAGCAGATCACCTGAGATCAACATCCTTCCTGATCTCGGATGGCGTCATGCCCTCCAACGAAGGGCGCGGCTATGTTTTACGCCGCATTATGCGCCGCGCCATGCGTCATGCGCATTTGCTTGGGGCTAAAGATCCCGTGATGCATCGCCTTGTCCCTGCCCTCGTTTCGCAAATGGGAGATGCTTTCCCTGAGTTGCGCCAAGCGCAGCCTTTAATTGAAGAGACTTTAGAACTCGAAGAAAAGCGTTTCAAACAAACTCTTGATCGCGGTCTTAAGCTCCTAGACGATGAGCTATCGAACTTAGAAAAGAATGAAAAGTTACCTGGCAAAGCTGCTTTTAAACTATACGATACATATGGCTTTCCTCTCGATCTCACTCAAGATGCCCTGCGTGAAAAGGGCCGTGAAGTGGATACAGATGGTTTTGATGTGTCGATGGCAGAGCAAAAGGCAAAGGCACGTGCTGCTTGGTCTGGCTCAGGCGACAGCGCCAATAGCACGATCTGGTTTGATATCGTCGATGAACATGGCACAAGCGAGTTTCTCGGCTATGACACTGAAAAAGCAGAAGGCGAAATCCTTGCACTTGTACGCGATGGTGAGAAAATCGAATCTGCCAGCAAAGGCGAGACGGTTCAAATCATTTTAAACCAAACGCCTTTTTATGGTGAAAGCGGCGGGCAAGTTGGCGATAGCGGCTGGATCAATACGGCAAATGCTAAAGTGGAAGTTAGTGACACGAAAAAAGTTAATGGAGTGTTTATTCACATGGCCAAGGTTCTCGAAGGCTCAGTGTCACCAAAAGATGTCGCAACTTTAGAAGTTAACCCTGCGAAACGCGCTCATATTTGCGCGAACCACTCCGCAACTCACCTTCTCCACGAAGCTTTGCGCATCGCCCTTGGTGATCATGTCGCTCAACGCGGGAGCTTGAATGCCCCTGATCGCCTTCGCTTCGACTTTTCACATTCCAAAGCCTTGAGCCGAGAAGAGATTAAATCGGTAGAGGCCGAAGTGAATTTCTATATCCGCCAAAATACAGGCGTTGAAACACGGATTATGACACCAGATGATGCCCGCGCAATTGGCGCACAAGCGCTCTTTGGCGAGAAATACGGCGATGAAGTTCGCGTGGTTTCAATGGGGCGCGCAGATACTGGCAAAGGCTATGATGCGCAAACCTATTCATTAGAACTCTGCGGTGGCACCCATGTTAAACGCACCGGTGACATTGGCGCATTCGTTATTTTAGGCGATAGCGCCTCCTCTGCGGGTGTTCGTCGCATCGAAGCCCTTTCTGGTCAGGCTGCTTTAGATCATCTTGCAAGTGAAGCGAGCCGTAGCGCTGAAATCGCAGCTCTGCTTAAAACGCCAATCAATGAAGTCGCAAGCCGGGTGAAATCTCTTGTAGAAGAGCGCAAAAAGCTTGAGCAAGAGATCACCAACTTAAAGCAGCAAGTTGCACTTGGTGGTGGCGCCTCAGGATCTGCAGTTGCGACAAAAGATATCGCAGGCATTCCCTTCTTAGCGCAAGCGCTGGAAGGCGTTTCTGGCAAAGACCTTCGCGGATTGATTGATGCGCATAAGAACAATATCGGCTCTGGTGCCATTTTGCTCATTGCAAATGATGATGGAAAAGTGGCTGTTGCAGCTGGTGTGACAGACGATCTTAAAGGCACACTCTCTGCCGTTGAAATTTTGCGCGCAGCTGTTCCGGCTGTTGGAGGTAAAGGCGGTGGCGGACGTCCCGATATGGCACAAGGTGGCGGAAAAGATTTTTCTGGGGCTCAAAATGCCATTGAAGCTGCTGAAAAATATATCGAAACAAGGGAAGTGTAACTATGCCTGCCCTATGGATTTCTCATGTCACGGTGACAGATCAAGCCTCTTACAGCAAGTATGCAGAGCTTGCTGGCCCAGCCATTCACAAGCATGGCGGAAAGTTTTTAGCTAGAGGCGCACGTTACGCACAGCTTGAAGGCAAAGAGCGACCACGCAATGTGGTCGCTCGCTTTGACAGCTTTGAGCAAGCTTACGATTGCTACCATTCGCAGGACTATCAAGAAGCCCTTGAATTCGCAAAAAACGCCTCGGAACGCGAATTACTCATTGTTGAAATAGAAGAATAAGGTGAGCCGGAGGCTCAGCTCAGCTTCTATTTTTCATTTTTCTTAACAACGTCCCAAAGAGCATCCATTTCTTCAAGTGAGCTCTCTTGGGGCGTTTTACCTCTACCCTGTAAAATCTCTTCAACGGAATTGAAGCGCCTTGAAAACTTGTCATTGGCCTCGCGGAGGGCAACTTCGCTTTCTATGCCTAAATGGCGCCCGAGATTAACCATAACAAAGAGTAAATCTCCAAACTCCTCGCGAATATGATCGTTGTCTTTAGAAACCCGAGCCTCGACAAGCTCATCCGCTTCTTCTTTAATCTTTTCGATAACCTGATCAATCTCCGGCCAATCAAAGCCTACTCTCGCAGCGCGCTTTTGTAGCTTTTCGGCTCGCATGAGAGCAGGTAATCCAAGCGCAACCCCATCGAGCACTTGCGTTTCTCCACGGCGTTCTCTTTCCGCCTGTTTCTCTTTCTCCCAATCAATCACCTGCTGCTCTGGTGTTTTTTGATTGCTTTCATCGCCAAATACATGCGGGTGTCGATCAATCATTTTTTGTGAGATCGTTTCAGCCACATCGTTAAAATTAAAAAGCCCTTTTTCATCTGCGATTTGGGCTTGGAAAACTGTTTGCAGTAATAAATCACCCAACTCAGACTTCAGATCAACCATATCACCACGCTTGATCGCATCGTCCACCTCATACGCCTCTTCAATTGTATAAGGTGAGATCGTCTCAAAATCTTGTGCAACATCCCAAGGGCATCCGCCCACTGGATCGCGCAAAATCTTCATAATTTCAACGAGCTGCTTTATGCCATCCGAATGAGGGGCATTCATATTTGTCATCATATCAACTTTCTAAATCAGCAATTTGTCAATTTCAGTTCCATCAGCTGGTGTTGATTTCGAAAAAACACCCTCACTCAAGATCGCCATTCCTTCATTTAATAGAAGATTGTGATAAGAGCGCGCCAGCAGAGAACCGAGCGAAATACGCGCCACACCAATTTTTGCGAAATCTTCGCGCTTATACTTTTGTAATTCGCCCACTGGCAATATGTTTACAGGTTTGGACGTTGCCTTAATCACCGTTTTCAAATCTTCAAAACTTCCAGGCACCGGCACGTAAAGACAATCCGCCCCCGCTTCATCAAAAGCTTTGAGGCGTCGGATGGCTTGCGCAAGCTGGTAATGGCCATTCATCACACCATCAGCGCGGGCCACTAATATAAAATCATTTGGCAAGCTTCGCGCCATAGAGGCCGCTGCCTTGATGCATTCAACAGATAGCTCAAACGAGCGAGCGCCCCCATCAGGCAAAAGCGTATCTTCGAGTGAAATGCCCGACAGCCCCACTTCATGCGCCAGTTTGACGGCCTGCGCTATTTTATCGGGATCATTCGAAAACCCGTTTTCAAAATCCCCTGAAACAGGAATATTCACAGCCCCAAGCAAATCTTGGGCATGTGCGAGAGCTTCATCCAATGTGATCGTCCCACCATCTGTGCGCCCCAGCGTAAAAGCGTGTGCAGCAGAAGATGTCCCCAAAGCATCCGCACCAAGCGCTTGCAGCATTTTCGCAGAGCCTCTATCCCAAGCATTCGCCAAAATAAATGGATTATATGGTTCGTGTAGATCTCTAAAACTTTTATTCATAAAGTAAACTTTATCTGAGATCCTCTTGAAATCAAGGCATAAAAAAGCCCCGCACTTAGCGGGGCTTCAAATCTTTTAGAGATAAGATAAAGTCTTATTATTCAGCTGAATCTTCAGGAGAAACAACATCAAGCTCATCATCATCTTCTGATGCAGCACCACCGATATCATCAAATAGTTCTGCGATTTCAAATTCTGCTTGTGCTTCTGCTTCTGCAGCAAGCTCTTGGATAGATTTACCATCCGCTTGCAATTCTGCTTCTTCTTGTGAACGTGCAACATTCAAGATGATTGTTGCTTCCACTTCTGGGTGAAGAATAACAGATACTTCATGCAGACCAAGCTCTTTGATTGGTGCTTTAAGTGCAACTTGCTTACGATCAACAGAGAAACCGCCCTCAGAGGCAACTTCAGCTGCATCACGAGGAGAAACGGAACCATAAAGAGCACCAGCATCTGATGCAGAACGGATCACAATGAACTGCTGTCCATTGAGCTTTTCTGCAAGAACTTCTGCTTCTTTCTTTGTTTCCAAGTTACGAGCTTCAAGTTGAGCTTTTTGTGTTTCAAAAGCTTTGATGTTTGCTTCTGAAGCACGCTGAGCTTTGTTCTGTGGCAAAAGGAAGTTACGTGCGTAACCGCTTTTAACAGAAACAATATCGCCCATTTGGCCAAGCTTTGCGACGCGTTCGAGTAGGATAATTTCCATTGGGGTTCTCCTTACTTAACTGCGTATGGCAAAAGTGCGAGGAAGCGAGCGCGTTTGATAGCACGAGCTAATTCACGTTGTTTCTTTGCAGAAACAGCAGTGATGCGAGATGGAACGATCTTACCGCGCTCAGAGATGTAGCGCTGAAGAAGACGAACGTCTTTATAATCGATTTTTGGCGCATTCTCACCAGAGAATGGGCAAACCTTACGACGACGGAAAAATGGTTTTGCAGCCATGATTTAGGTCCTTTCTATGAGATCAGTTGCGGCGCGAACGGCGCTCATCGCGCTCTTCACGTTTTTGCATTTGAACAGAAGGGCCTTCTGCGTGCACATCAACCTTGATTGTTTGTACGCGCATTACATCATCATGAAGGCGCATCAAACGTTCCATTTCTTGAACAGCAGCAGCAGAGCTGTCTGTGCGCAAGTAAGCGTAATGGCCTTTACGGTTTTTATTGATTTTGTAAGCCATTGTTTTAACGCCCCAGTATTCGCTATCAACGACTTTACCGCCGTTATCCGCTAGCACTGTACCGAAATGTTCAACAAGGCTTTCAGCCTGCGCATTGGAAAGATCCTGACGCGCAATGAAGACATGCTCATATAGTGGCATGAGAACTCCAGTTCTATATTTAAGCGCATTTCAACGGAAGGGCTTTACGTTTCGCGGCCCATCCACGAGAGACTGCGCTGATTACAGTTATCGCGAAACGATACGCCCTTATACGGATTTGAAGCGTGGATGCAAGTTTTTAAAACAACATTTGCCTGCATTTTTACACCGTAAATTTAAACCGAAATTCAACATCTCACCTTACGACTCTTATATAAGTAGATTGACTTATATCCAAATTAGTTATTGCAAAAATACACAGAAGTGCGAAACTTACCCAAGGTAAAGTTAATTACATTTGCATTGATGAAATATGGTAGATTTTAGCACATCTTTTAAGGGTAATGTATTTGCGTTGTACAACAAACAGTCTGCGCCGATTACGGATCTTGTTGTATCTTTTGGCAACAAAGAACAATCCGACTTACCAAAGACATCCACCCCAAAAAGCGCGAACATCATCAATGTCGGTTTCAACCAACAATCTTTTGAATTTATTCGCTCAATTCAGCCCAAAACGGTTATTAGCCCAGCAATTTCAGCGGCATTCGATTGTTTTGAATTAGCAGAGCGCTTGCAAAACATTCACTTCAAAGGGGCATATCGCATATCAATGGGGCGCATCCCTGCCCCTGAAATTGTGTTAATTGATGTTAAAGCCTCATTTCCAGCGCTTAAGATTCGTCAATTATTCGCATAAAAATATCACGATTAATGTGAGCGCGGCCTCCCGCAAGCTAAGATTTTTCTATTTCTTCGAACTCAGCTTGCAGTTCACGGACAATATTTAACAAATCTGGCTGCTGCGCGCGGCGCAAACGCTCAGACGCAATGATTGTTTTTAGCTTTTCGAAGCTTGCATCCAAATCGTCATTAACCAAAACATAATCATAACCATCCCAATGACTAATCTCATCCCAGCTTTTTGACATTCTTGAAGAGATAACCTCATTGCTATCTTGCCCTCGGCTTTCCAATCTTCGGCGCAATTCCGCAATAGAGGGCGGCAAAACAAAGATCGACAAAACATGATCGCGCAAGCTGGAATTAGAGATTTGCTGCGCGCCTTGCCAATCCACATCAAAAAGAACATCTTCGCCCTTTTCAATAGTACCACGCACAGGGCCTGCAGGGGATCCATAGTAATTCCCAAAGACTTGCGCATGCTCCAGCATATCACCAGAAGAAACCATCGATTTAAAAGCCGCCTCATCTAAGAAATGGTAATCGACACCATCAACCTCCCCCTCGCGGGGCGCACGCGTTGTTGCTGAGACCGAAAATTTCAAAGTCGCATCCCACTTCATAAGCCTTTTCGCCAACGTAGATTTCCCCGCACCAGAAGGCGATGAAAGAATGATTAGTAATCCACGTCGATTTGTGCTCATGATTTATCTCTCTTAGTCTAAGTATCGTTTTTATATCTACTAGCCTTCGCTTTTACAAAATTCCAGCAGATAAAAAAATACCCCGCCTAAATAGAATTCAGGCGAGGCAAAAAATGTTAGATTTCTAAAAATTTATTCAGCAGCGAGTGCTTCGATAGAAATAACTAAGCTCACCGCATCTGACACATTAGGAATAGCGATCCCCATGCCGAATTCAGAGCGATTAATTGTAGCCACCGCATCAAACCCGAGCGCAGCTTTTCCAGCCATTGGGTGTGCCTTTGAGGCATTCAATGTTGTATCAAGTACAACAGGAAGCGTTGCGCCATTGAGCGAGAGATCGCCTGTGATTAAAGCTGTGTTTTCGCCAGTGACTTCAATGCCAGTTGATGTAAACGTCACTGTTGGTGAGGCTTCAGCATTAAAGAAATCTGGTGAAAGAAGGTGCTTATCACGTGCCGCCCAACCCGTATTCAACTCAGCCGTCGGCAAAGACGCCGTCACAGAAGAGTTTTCTGGGTTTTCTGCATCAAACATGATCACACCCTCAAAACCTGAGAACATGCCATATGTTGTAGAAAGACCAAGGTGGTTATAGTTAAAAATAACCTGGCTGTGTGAGGCATCAAGATTATATTTCACAGGCTCAGCTTGCGCCATCCCCGCCAATCCAAGAACAATCGCAGATGATAATAGAATTGATTTCATTTTACTTCCCTTTCACATGCCGACCACGCCTTTTGAGCTCGGCTCTTGAAATGAAGCTAAAACTTACAAAAAAAATAAGCAACTTAAAAACATGATCACAAGCGACAAAAAGGAGATCACTTTTATGTTATGAAACACCTATGAAGATCACTCAATAACGATTGTTTGCTTTATATTTCCTTGCTCACGATCAAAAATATAAAACACTCCCCCCTCATCCGTATCGGCCGCAACTCCAATCCAATCCTGGGCAAAGGTTGTTGATACAAGCGTTGCATTATCAGGTAGAATGATATGATCTGGGAGATCAAAGTTTGAGAGGGTTTCGGGTGCTTGGGAAGGAAAAAGGGATATAAGTAAAAAAATTAAAATGACAAAACCCACTATCATCACGACCAATAAAGTTGTAACCAAGCGGCGCATTAATGTAAGTCCAGTAAACACTTTAGGATCTACTTCAATTTCAGGTGTATCAACCATGTCTTCCACAAAGATTTCTTTTACAATTGCTGCCAATCCACCGAAGCGTTTCGATAAGGTGATCGCACGCGACATCCCTGAAGATGCTAAGCTGTCTCGCTCGCGCTTAGCCAAGCTCATCGCACAAGGTGAGGTAAGCGTCAACGAAAAGGTGGTGACAGATCTCAAAGCGAAGGTGAGTGAAGGCGATCAGATTGAGGTTATCGTGCCGCAAGCCAGTGATTTAGATATTGCAGCGCAAGATATCCCGCTTGAAATCATCTATGAAGATGATGATCTCATTGTTGTAAACAAACCTGTTGGCATGGTGGTTCACCCTGCCCCTGGCGCGCCAGATGGCACATTGGTCAACGCTTTGATGTTTCATTGTGGCGAAAGCTTATCTGGCATCGGTGGCGAAAAGCGCCCAGGCATTGTGCACCGCATAGATAAAGACACCTCAGGATTATTGGTGGTAGCGAAATCTGATGAGGCGCATCAAGGCTTAGCGAAGCAATTTGAAAAGCATAGTGTTGAGCGCAAATATACAGCGCTGGTTTACGGCGTTCCTAATGTGATGGATCCTCGGCTGCGCGGTGTAAAAGGTGTTGGCTTTGAAGGCTCAAACATCATTCGCATCACGACACTTCTGGGTCGCCACAAAGCAGACCGCCAAAAACAAGCCGTTTCTTTCCATGACGGCCGTCATGCCGTCACGCGTGCCAGAATTTTAGAAAGCTTTGGGGAGCCAGAGCAGCTTTCATTAATTGAATGTTGGCTGGAAACAGGGCGCACGCATCAAATTCGCGTCCACATGGCGCACGCCGGTCATGGTCTTATCGGAGATCAGACTTATGGCGGGAAACGCAAATTATCTCACAAAGCCATTTCACAATCTGGCCGTGATCAAATTGCGTCTTTCCCCCGTCAAGCACTTCACGCAACTGTCTTGGGGTTCATTCATCCCATAACGAAAGAAAAAATTCGTTTTGAAGCCCCGCTGCCAGAAGATATGCAAAACTTACTCAGTATTTTATAACCGTATTTTATAACAACATAAAATCGAGAGTATAAAACGCGAGAAAGCATAGGTATTGAAAGCGCCCTTCTTCAAGCCCGCGCGCGAAGAAGGCGCATCATTGGGCAGTGCATAATTGGGCAGTGCATCCCTTTGAAAATTCAATGATCATTTTGCTAACAAAAAAAATTCTCGCCTACTTGAATAGAAAATTTATAAACATAAATGAAATATTAAGGTGTTAAGTGAAATAATTAACACATCATTAATCTGCGCGAAACATAACAGAAAAGATTGTCCGAGATGGGAAATTACGAAAATTTACCGGCCCCAAGCCCAGAACAAGGCCTTAGCCGCTATTTGCAAGAAATTCGCAAATTTCCAATGCTCGAATCTGAACAAGAATTTATGCTCGCAAAGCGTTGGGTTGATCATGAAGATAGCGGCGCCGCGCATAAACTCGTTACATCGCACCTGCGACTGGCTGCAAAAATTGCAATGGGCTACCGGGGTTACGGGCTGCCGCAATCGGAAGTCATTTCTGAGGCTAATGTCGGCTTGATGCAAGCGGTCAAACGCTTCGATCCGGATAAAGGTTTTCGCCTATCGACATATGCCATGTGGTGGATCCGTGCTTCTATTCAAGAATATGTTTTGCGCTCTTGGAGCCTTGTAAAACTCGGCACAACATCCGCTCAAAAGAAACTCTTCTTCAACTTGAGAAAAGCTAAAAGTAGAATTGGCGCTCTGGAAGAAGGAGATTTAAATCCAGAAAATGTGACCAAGATCGCAACTGATCTTGGCGTCACTGAGAACGAAGTTATTACAATGAATCGCCGCCTTTCAGGTGGAGACGCTTCATTAAATGCAACCGTTGGATCAGAGGATGATGGCACAGCTCAATGGCAAGATTGGCTCGAAGATGAAACGGCCAATACGGCGGCCAATTATGAAGCCAAAGACGAAATGGAAAGCCGCCGCGAGCTATTGGCAACAGCTCTTGGAACTCTCAATGAACGTGAAAAAGATATCATTATGCTGCGCAAACTGAAGGATCAGCCTGCGACATTAGAAGAATTATCCGGCAAATACGATGTTTCGCGCGAAAGAATTCGCCAAATCGAAGTCCGTGCTTTCGAAAAGCTACAGTCTCGCATGCGCGAGCTCGCCGCTGAGAGTGGCATCCTTTAAGACCAGCCTCAAACGAAATCCCCCCCAACTCGCCCCTTTTATAGGGGCGTTTCTTTTATTCACACAAAGATAAACTGCCATAAACCTGACGCAAAGACCTGCATCAATATAAGTGCAGAAACGACAAGGCGAAGCAGAATAGAATGCGACTGCCGCCAACAAAATATGGCAGCAATGCAGGCAAGGCTTGTTTCTAATGGTTGCACCCAGCTTGCATGATGACTTCTATCCCAATAACTTACAGGGCTTTCAAAAACCCAAGAAGAAATTGGCCAAAAATGCGCGCGCCCATCATCGTGGTGGAGAGGGAAGTCAAAAGCAATATGCAAAAGGGCGCCCGCCGAAAAGGCGGTTAAGGCCGGCCTTTTTCTACAAACTCCCAAAAGGAGAACCCCTCCCCAAATAAGGAAAGAGTTATCAACTGAGAAAATCGTTTGCCATAAATCCGAAAAATACAATTCATCAAAAACGACTTGAGGCGAATACCCCAAGATAAAGAGTGAGCTCCCTGCCAGAAGATACAGCGACAAATCCGGCATCAATCCCCCCAACATGGCAAACCATGTAAGACGGGGGGTATTTTTTTTGCCAAACAATGCGCCGGCGAATAAAAGATGGGCAGGTGTATTCATGATATTTTTCAGTCGATTACATATAAAAGCAAATGTAAATCAGTTTATTCCATCGCTTCCAATTCATCGATAAACCCAGAAATCATCGAGAGGCCTTTATCCCAAAACTTTGGATCACTTGCATCCAAACCAAAGGGGGCAAGCAGCTCTTTATGATGCTTCGATCCACCGGCTTTCAACATATCAAAATACTTATCCTCAAACCCTTCCGGGGCTTCTTGATAGGCAGCATAAAGCGCATTTACCAACCCATCGCCGAAGGCATAGGCATAAACATAAAAAGGCGAATGCACAAAATGCGGTATATAGCTCCAAAATGTTTCATAGCCATCCATAAACTCAAAGGCCGGCCCCAGGCTTTCGCCTTGAACAGACATCCATAAAGCGTTGATCTGATCTGGGGTTAATTCTCCATGACGGCGCGCCTCGTGTAATTTGCACTCAAAATCATAAAAGGCAATTTGGCGAACAACTGTGTTGAGCATATCCTCAACCTTGCCAGCCAAAAGAATTTTGCGCTCTGCTTGTGAGCCTGCATTCGATAGAAGCTTCTGAAATGTGAGCATCTCACCAAAAACAGAAGCCGTTTCAGCCAATGTGAGCGGTGTAGAAGAAAGAAGTTCGCCCTGCTCAGCGGCAAGCACCTGATGCACACCATGCCCAAGTTCATGCGCCAATGTCATAACATCGCGAGGCTTCCCCAAATAATTCAACATAACATAAGGATGAACATCCGTCACAGTAGGATGCGCAAAAGCACCGGGCGCCTTGCCTTCTTTTACGCCAGCGTCAATCCACCCCTTCTCAAAAAAGGGCTCTGTCAACTCAGCCATCTTCGGATCAAAATCGTGGTAGGCATTCATAACCATCGATTTCGCTTCATCCCATTGAATGAGGCGATTTTCTTCCATTGGCAAAGGCGCATTACGATCCCAAACTTGGAGTTTATCAAGGCCCATCCATTTGCGTTTCAACTCATAATAACGATGCGAAAGCTTTGGATAGGCCGCAACAACGGCATTGCGCAGCGCCTCAACGACTTCGCCCTCCACATCATTCGAAAGATGGCGGCCAGTTTGAGGGGTTGGCATGTTGCGCCACGTATCTTCAACTTCGCCCATTTTTGCGAGAGTATTGTGAACGCGTGTGAAAATTTTAATATTCGTGCCAAGAACGCGGGCAATCTCTTTTGCGGCGACCTCTCGCACACCACGATCTTGTTCGGACATTAACGATGATGCGGCCTCAAGCCCCATCTCTTCGCCATTAATGTTGAATTTTAAATCGGCAACAGTTTCATCAAAGAGTTTATTCCAAGCAGACGCCCCAACAACAGACATATCATGTTCATAGCGCTCTAATTCATCTGAAAGTTGGTGTGGGCGCATTTTGCGCATTTTTTCAAAAATACAGCGATATCTTGCCAAGGGCGCATGCTTTAGCATTTCTTCAAGGTCAGCCGTTTCAATGCGGTTCACTTCTAAAGAAAAGAAGACCAAAGGCGCTGTGAAATTCGTTAGTTTATCTTGAATATCAGAAAAGAACTTTGCTCGGCTCGCATCAACCGTATTTTGATAATAGCGCAATCCAGCATAAGAGCCCAAACGCCCTGCAACCATTGAAATTTTTTCATTTTCTTCAATACAGGCCAACATAGATGGTCCATCTAAGTTGGCGAGCTGCCCTTGATATTTGGACGCAAAATCTTGGCAAGCTTGCTCCAGCCAATTCAAGTCGCTCAGCAACTCAGGCGCCTCTTCACCTGTATACAAATCATCCAAATTCCAATCAGGTAGATCGCCAAATTCTTGTCCGCCTTGAGAGACATCCGCTTCGAATACGGGGCGTGGCAATTTAAGGCCTTGAATGATCTGCATAACGAAATCCTCTGAATATATATAAGCTTTGATATAGACTTAAGAGGGTTTTTCTCAGATGCAAATACCTAAGTTGGAATAATTCAAAAGATGCCTCTTAATCTACGAGATGTGAGCGTCATATAAGGCAAAACTTTTTTCGTAGAAATCATTGCGCACTGAAGGCACTTCCATAGGAAACTCATGGCGTGCGCCTTTGATTTCATAGAGCTGTGCATGAGGCAGCTTCGCCATCATTGCTCTGATCGCCGTTTTACTGACGATTTGCTCATCATCACCTAAATAACAAACGATTGGTACTTGGGGTAAAACTTGCTGCAACGCCCATTTATTTTCAGCGATTGCCTCCAAAGCCCAATTGGCAGAAGGCCCCCCAATGCGAAATTCAGGAACGGCCCGCAAATGCTCAAGCATGAACTCATACATCTCACGATCCGCCGTGAGCTTATTCCCCTCAAAAGGAAATAATTCATTATAAACTTGGCGCGTGGTTGCGGGGGCTAATTTATTCAATCGGCCTGTGGCTTTAATCAAGGGGCTCAATGCAGTGGCGACAAGGCGCTGAACAAAACTCAAACCGATTCCCCACATTGGCGCAGAAAAGGAAGCTGCAGAAAACACCTCTGTTTCAATGAGAGCACGCAAACCAATGGCGCCCCCCATAGAATGGGCCAGCATGAACCAAGGCTTTGGAAGTTGCTTTTCTTTAGCAAATTCAATGAGTGCGCGCACATCATGCTGATAATCCGTAAAATTTTCAACATGGCCAATCATCGGATCATCAAGCATCCGATCTGAAAGCCCCTGCCCGCGCCAATCAATCGCAATCGCATGATAGCCTCTTTTCAAGCATTCGCTTACAGCAGGACCATATTTCTCGATCCACTCAGTGCGCCCTTGAAAGATAAAAACAGTGCCCTTGGCCTCCTCTTGCGGCTGCCACAACGCAACTCGCAAGCGCAGACCATCGGCACAATGCACCCAATAGCCCATACCACCTTGAGGCACACCAATTAAATCATGCAAAAGGCCATCGTTTTCTTTCGCCATACCATCCCTCAAAGCCGTTTATTTTCTTACACTTATGACAAGGCGCTTCCCAAACGCATCGCAAGCCCCATATCACCATCGACAGAGAGTTTGCCTTGCATGAAAGCCGAAGCAGGATCCACATCCCCCTCCATCATGCCCTGAAAAACATCGAGTGAGGCCGTAAGTGTCACATCCGCATCATCGTCAGAAGAACGAACGCCTTGATCATCCACCAAAATAGAACCTTCATCTTCAATCACAAATTTCGCACTGCCCTCTGAAAACCCTTCAGATAACTTTGTACTTAAAGCCTCAACTGCCGCTGAAATTACGTCACTCATTCTATTTTCCTCTCTAATAACCACGCCAATATAAAAATGGCTTTAAATACATATGGTTTATATAACTATAATTACAAACTCTAACAGGTATTATCTGAAGCATTACCATTAAGAATGTCTTATTTTGTGTTTCCTGGCCTCAAATATTTGCCGAATAATAAATCCATACCCTTGTAAGTTTCCGGATCCAAAGACATATTTAGCACCACCAATAACAAAGCAGCAAATGGGGCTGGGATGATTCAGCATTCACCAATGCGCAACAATATAAAAGCCGTCCTTGGGCCAACCAACACGGGCAAAACTCATTATGCGATCGAGCGCATGCTTGCGCATCGCTCAGGCATAATAGGCCTTCCGCTCCGCCTTTTAGCACGTGAGGTTTATAATAAGATTGTCGCAATCAAAGGCCCTTCTGTTGTCGCGCTGATCACGGGCGAAGAGCGTATTGTTCCTGCGCGTGCGCAATATTGGGTATGCACGGTTGAAGCGATGCCCTCTTCTATGGGATGTGAATTTTTAGCCGTTGATGAAATACAACTTTGCGCAGATCCTGAACGCGGACACGTCTTCACCGACCGCTTGCTTCATGCACGCGGCCTCAGTGAAACCATTTTCATGGGCTCAGACGCCATGCAATCAATCATTGCAAAACTCATTCCAAGAGTTGAGTTTTTGCAAAGAGACCGCTTTTCAAAACTCACATATACAGGCTCAAAGAAAATAAGTCGCATTCCAGCTCGATCTGCGATCGTTGGGTTCTCAGTTGATAATGTTTATGCAATTGCCGAGCTTTTAAGGCGCCAAAAAGGCGGTGCTGCGATCATAATGGGGGCCTTAAGCCCTCGCACGCGCAATGCCCAAGTTGAGCTTTATCAAAATGGTGACGTTGATTATCTCGTGGCCACAGATGCCATTGGCATGGGGCTTAATCTTGATGTCAATCATGTCTCCTTATCCTCAACATATAAGTTTGATGGCCGCACGATGCGCCAACTTATGCCCAATGAAATTGCACAAATCGCAGGGCGCGCTGGCAGATATATGCGCGATGGAACATTTGGCGTCACAGGCGAAGCCCAGCCCTTTTCAGAAGAGGTTATTGAAGCCTTGGAAGAGCATCGTTTCATGCCGATTGAAAAACTAAGCTTCAGAAATAGCCGCCTTGAATTCGGAACGGCTGAGCGATTGATTGGCTCATTAGAGGCGCCCTCAAAATCTCCAGAGTTAATCAAGGCAAGAGATGCAGATGACCTGCTCTCACTCAAGACATTATCAGCATTGCAAACAATGCGCCCTAAATTAAGAAATAGCAAAGATATCAAACTGCTCTGGGATGTCTGCCGAATCCCTGATTTTCGCAACGTATCGCATAATGAGCATACAGCCATCCTTGAACGCATTTTCTCATTTTTACATGAATTTGGAAGAATTCCGCATGATTGGCTTAACAATCAGGTAAAACGCGTCGATAATGTAAAAGGAAATATTGACAACCTATCCAAAAGGCTGGCTTACATTCGCACATGGACATATGTTTCGCAGCGCGACAATTGGCTCGATGATATGCCATATTGGCGTGATCGAACACGTGACATTGAAGATAGATTGTCGGATGCATTGCATAATGCACTGACTCAAAGATTTGTGGATCGGCGGACAAGTATCCTTCTCCGGCGACTCAAACAAAAGGAGGGCCTCGTGGCCAATGTAAATGATAAAGGCGAAGTGACGGTTGAAGGTGAATTCATCGGTCGTCTCATCGGATTTCAATTTCAACAAGATGCAACATCAAGCCCTGATGAAGCAAAAACATTAAACCAAGCTGCCGTCGCAGCCCTTGCGCCCGAATTTCATTTGCGCGCAGATCGGTTTTATAATGCACCAGACACAGAGATTGATTTCACAGATCAAGGTGGTCTGATGTGGGGCCAAGATGCTGTTGGTAAATTGGTCGCAGGAGATGATCCTCTCAAACCACGCGCTGTTGCCTTTGTTGATGAAGCGGCTGGGGTTGATGTTGCTCAAAAAGTTGAACGCCGTTTACAGCACTTTATTGATCGCAAAATAGCAACACTCTTTGAGCCACTCCTTGCGCTTTCAAAAGATGAAGCCCTTGAAGGCCTCGCACGCGGCTTTGCGTTTCGCCTGAGTGAAAACCTTGGTATCATCTCAAGAAGCGAGATTGCCAACGAAGTTAAAGAACTAGATCAAGATGCCCGCAGCGCCTTGCGCAAACACGGTATCCGCTTTGGCCAATTTACTATTTTCATGCCAGCCTTGCTGAAACCAGCGCCGACACGCATGAGATTACTCATCTGGGCGTTGAATGCAAAATTTGACGAAAATCCCGAAAGCCCTCCCCCAGGCCTTGTCACAATCCCAGCAGTCGCAAATGCGCCTAAGGGATATTACACAATGTCAGGCTTCCGCCTTGCAGGCCAGCGCGCAATCCGCATCGACATGCTAGAGCGTCTTGCTGATCTCTTACGGACAGAAGATAGTCGCGGTGGTTTTGAAGCAAAAGCAGACATGCTTTCAATCACAGGGATGACGCTTGAGCAATTTGCCGATCTTATGGGCGGACTTGGGTATAAAGCAGAAAAAGGTGAACGCGCCAAAGTTAAAGCGACAGCGCAACCTTCTTCTGAAGACGCCACAAATACCCAAGAGCCTGTTGCAGACACTCAAAATGCTGAGGCTGATCAGACTTCAGAATCTGCAGAACCTGCGACAGAAGATGCTCCAGAAATGGAAACTTTCTATAGCTTTACATGGGGCGGCAATCGCAACACAGGGCGCAACACTGGGCGCAACAATAACCGCGCGCGTGGTGATAACGAGAAAACCGCAGGTAAGTTCAATAAAAACAATAAGAACTTCAAAGGCAACAAGCCTCATGGTAAAAAACAAGGCGGATCCACTCCTTCAAGAGCGCCTAAAAAAGACAAGCCAATAGATCCGAACAGTCCGTTTGCGGCTCTTATGGCCCTTAAAAAGTAAAATGAAGGCATCAAAAGAACATCTGGACGCGAAGCCCTCTTTGCGTCTGGATAAATGGCTATGGTACGCGCGTTTTTTTAAAACGCGCAGTATCGCTCAAAAAGTGATCACATCAGGCAAAGTTCGTGTTGATCAGACAAAGGTCAGCAAAGCGTCAACTGCCATTCGAGCCGGCCAAGTCTTAACCTTTCCACAAGCTGATATTATTAAGGTTATCCGCATCTTAGAGCTCGGTGAGCGCAGAGGCCCTGCCCCACAAGCGCAGTGTTTATATGAAGATATGACACCGGAGAACCATTATCGTGATCCAAATATCTCTGTCCCCGTATATGAGAAAAAGGGGCGCCCAACCAAAAAAGATCGCCGCAAAATGCAAGCCAGCTCACGAGATATGCTTGAACGCCCATAAACATCGGCTTATAGAGCACATCAACACTCGAAAAAGGGCAAAATTATGACTTATGTTGTTTTAGATAACTGCATTGCGTGCAAATATACAGATTGCGTAGAAGTCTGCCCTGTTGATTGTTTTTATGAGGGTGAGAATATGCTTGTCATCCATCCAGATGAATGCATCGACTGTGGTGTATGTGAGCCAGAATGCCCAGCGGATGCAATTCGCCCAGATACTGAGCCAGACATGGAAAAATGGATCGAACTCAATCGCAAATTCGCGGAGAAATGGCCAGTTATCACTGAGCGCAAAGATCCACTTCCGGGAGCCGAAGAAAAAGATGGTGAGGCTGGAAAGCTCGAAAAATACTTCTCAGAAACACCTGGAGAAGGCGATTAACGCCCCATTTAAACCAATGAATACCCCGCATTCAGGCGCTGCTTGAAGCGCACCTTTTAAATTCTCTAAATTTGTGCTATGATTCTAAAAAATTCAGTGTACCTGCTCTTTTTGCATCATAGATGCAAAGAACAGTATTTTATGTGTTTGTATATTATATATGCGTTCCGCACATTTCACTCTGGATACCGCATAAAACCGCATCTACTTGGTTTCGAAAATAAAGGTCCAATATGAGCAAGACAAAAAAATTCGACTTCAGCCCAAATGATTTCATCGTGTATCCTGCACATGGCGTTGGAAAAATCATATCAATCGAAGAGCAAGAGATTGCTGGTATTTCTTTGGAGCTATTTGTCGTATCGTTTGAAAAAGACAAAATGACGCTTCGCGTTCCAACAAACAAAGCCCTTGAAATTGGCATGCGCTCCTTGAGTTCGCCAGATATGATCAAAGCTGCGATGAAAACGCTCAAAGGCAAAGCCAAAGTGAAGCGCGCTATGTGGTCTCGCCGTGCGCAGGAATATGAGCAAAAAATCAACTCAGGCGACATTATTGCAATCGCAGAAGTTGTTCGCGATCTCCATAGAACTGATGATCAACGTGAGCAAAGTTATTCTGAGCGTCAGCTTTATGAAGCCGCGCTTGATCGCTTAACGCGCGAAGTGGCCGCTGTTTCTGGCGCTGATGAATCGCAAGCACATCAAGAAGTAAATGATGTCTTGGTGAGCCGAGCTGCTTAATTTCCACACCATCGAATTAAAAGCCCTTTTTAAGGGCTTTTCTTTTGTCTCAATGAACAAATCAGCCTCTGGATGGATTTTCTAGCAAATCCATCTTTCTTAAGGCTTGCATATGTTAAATATATTTTTTACTTAGCCACATCAAAACTCATAAAGGCTGCTCCATGGAAAATGTCATTTTGGTAATCCACCTTCTCCTCGCACTTTGCCTCATCGGCATTGTACTATTGCAACGTTCCGAAGGTGGCGGACTTGGCATGGGCGGTGATGGCGGCGTTTCTGCACGCGGTGCGGCAACTGCGCTTACGAAGCTAACATGGATTTTTGCAATCGCCTTTATCTGTACATCAATTATATTGACCGTATTCGGGCGCCAAAATGCTTCCTCTTCTTCCGTATTAAACGGATTGAGCGGCAGTGACCTGCTGCCAGCTGCACCAACATCACCTGCAGTTCCTTCAGGCGATAGCTTACTGCCGCCTTTGACAACAGACTCACCTCTGACACCTCCTCGCGCAGAGTAAAACAGCGTGCACAAATAGGGTAAATTCTCATTTACCCTATTTTAGATTTGGTTGCACGGGTGACGCGAATCTGATTATACTCAAATCCCGTGAATATCCAAAATTTGAGGCGTAGAAATTCTACGCCGACAATAAATTCGGCCTATATACTATTGCTCTTCAATGGGCGTAGACAACAATCACGGGAGCTTGCGCAAATATGGCACGCTATGTTTTTATTACTGGTGGTGTAGTTTCATCTTTAGGGAAAGGCCTTGCATCAGCAGCCTTGGGTGCCCTTCTTCAAGCACGTGGATACTCAGTACGCCTGCGCAAATTAGATCCCTATCTCAATGTTGATCCAGGCACGATGAGCCCCTTTGAACATGGGGAAGTATTTGTCACGGATGATGGCGCAGAGACAGATCTCGATCTCGGCCATTATGAGCGTTTCACAGGCGTTGCTGCGAGAAATACAGATTCCATCTCCTCTGGCCGCGTTTATACAAACGTCCTCGAGAAAGAACGCCGTGGTGATTACCTCGGAAAAACCATTCAAGTTATCCCTCACGTGACCAATGAGATCAAAGACTTCATTAACATCGGCGATGATGAAGTTGATTTCATGTTATGTGAAATTGGTGGTACGGTTGGTGATATCGAAGGCTTGCCTTTTTTCGAAGCAATTCGCCAATTTGCTCAAGATAAACCGCGTGGCGAATGCATCTTTATGCATCTGACCTTACTTCCCTACATTGCGGCCTCAGGTGAGCTCAAAACGAAACCAACGCAACACTCCGTAAAAGAGCTGCGCATGATTGGTTTGCAGCCAGATGTGCTCGTTTGCCGCTCAGAACAACCGATTCCAACGAAGGAGCGCGAGAAAATCGCCCTCTTCTGTAATGTTCATAAAGACAGTGTCATCGCAGCGCCTGATTTGAAATCTATTTATGAAGCGCCCATTGCCTATCACCGAGAAGGCTTAGATCAAGCCGTTTTGGATGCTTTTGGAATAAATGCCGCACCGCAGCCTAACCTTGCTATTTGGAATGATGTTGCAGACCGCGTATTCAATCCAGAAGGTGAAGTTAAAGTCGCAATCGTTGGCAAATATGTCCAACTTGAAGATGCGTATAAATCAATCGCAGAAGCTCTCACTCATGGCGGCATGGCAAATCGTGTGCGCGTGAAAATCGAATGGGTTGATGCAGAGCAATTTGACGACAAAGACCCAACGCCATTCCTGCAAGGCTATCATGCGATTCTTGTGCCAGGTGGATTTGGTGAGCGTGGTACCGAAGGTAAAATTAAAGCGGCTCAATTTGCCCGCACAAAAAACGTTCCATATCTCGGAATATGTTTGGGCATGCAAATGGCCGTGATTGAAGCCGCGAGAAACCTCGCAGGCATTGCGAGCGCAGGTTCTGAAGAATTTGATCATGAGGCAGGCGGAAAGCGTTTTGAGCCAGTCGTCTACCACCTTAAAGAATGGGTGCAAGGCAATCACAAAATTCGCCGTAAAGAAACAGATAATAAAGGGGGCACAATGCGTCTTGGCGCATATTCAGCAACCTTATCTGAAGGTTCAAAAGTAGCTGAAATTTATGGTTCCACCCAAATTGAAGAACGCCATCGCCACCGCTATGAAGTTGATACAAAATATCGCGACCAACTTGAAAAATGCGGCCTCAAATTTTCAGGCATGTCACCAGATGGCCGCTTGCCCGAAATTGTAGAAGCAATCGATCACCCTTGGTATATCGGCGTACAATTCCATCCGGAATTAAAGTCAAAACCATTTGATCCAGCGCCACTCTTCAAAGACTTCATCAGAGCTGCAAAAGACAACTCTCGCTTAGTGTAACCATTTTGAAATATTAACGTCTCAAAATGCAAATCTCATAAAAAGAAGCACCTCAACTGGTGCTTTTTTTATTATCAGAATGATATCAGATACTTATGCGCATAAGCACCTGCAATCACCAGTGCATTCAACATGAATTTCTGCGCAAAACATCCATGTCACACATATGCGCACAAAGCCTTAAATCTTATTGTTAACGAGATAATTTATCGGGTTTGCACCCCAGCTCGAATACTTTATAAGAGAACACATAATTGACTGGCCTGCCTCGTCAGGCTGAATAGAAACTGTAAACTGGGTAACCTCATGACTAAAAAAAACGAAGCCGATGTTACATTCATTCAAGCTCTCGCTGAACTTTTGAAATCAAATGATCTTACAGAACTAGAGGTTATGCGCGAATACGGCGATAACGACAGCCTAAATGTTCGCGTTAGTCGCCAACAACCTGCGGCGCAAATGGTTCAAGTTGCAGCTCCTGCTGCTGCCCCAGCTGCCGTTGCAGCGCCCGCTGCTGCAGCCCCTGCTCCTGCGGCCGCCGTATCGGCAGACCCAGCAAATGATCCAAATGCTGTCACATCTCCAATGGTAGGCACGGCATATCTTGCAGCCGAGCCTGGCGCGACACCTTTCATAAAAGTGGGCGATAAAGTCTCTGAAGGACAAACAGTTCTCATCATCGAAGCGATGAAAACAATGAACCACATCCCTGCCCCTAAATCAGGCACAGTGAAACGCATTCTTGTTGAAGACGGCTCTCCAGTTGAATTTGGCGCACCGCTCTTGATCGTCGAATAAGGGTCTGCTCATGTTCGATAAAATCCTTATAGCTAACCGTGGCGAGATCGCATTGCGCGTCATCCGCGCATGTCGTGAGCTTGGTATTGCTTCTGTTGCAGTACACTCCGAAGCGGATGCCGATGCGATGCACGTCCGTATGGCTGATGAAGCGATCTGCATTGGTCCAAATTCATCCGCTCAATCATACCTTAATTTCCCTGCAATCATTGCAGCTTGTGAAATTACGGGTGCACAAGCAATCCACCCAGGTTACGGTTTTCTTTCAGAAAACCAAAAATTTGTTGAGATTGTTGAAGAGCATGGCCTTAAATTTATTGGCCCATCTGCTGCGCATATTTCACAAATGGGTGACAAAATCACCGCAAAAGACACGGCTGAAAAGCTTGGTATCCCAGTTGTACCAGGTTCAAAGGGCGGTGTTGCGACAGTTGAAGAAGCGCTCAAGCTCGCAGATGACATGGGATACCCTGTGATCATCAAAGCGACTGCAGGTGGTGGCGGACGCGGCATGAAAGTTGCCACATCACGCGATGACCTCGAGGTTGCTTTCCGCACGGCCCGTTCTGAAGCGAAGTCTGCATTCGGCAATGATGAGGTTTATATGGAGAAATATCTCCAAAAACCGCGCCATATCGAAATACAGGTCTTCGGCGATGGCCAAGGCGGTGGTGTTCATCTTGGTGAACGCGATTGCTCCTTGCAACGTCGTCACCAGAAAGTCTTCGAAGAAGCGCCAGGTCCATCTATTACAGCTGAAGAACGCAAAAGAATTGGTGACATCTGCGCCAATGCGATTGCGGAAATGGGCTATAGTGGCGCTGGTACAATCGAATTCCTTTATGAAGATGGTGAGTTCTATTTCATCGAAATGAACACGCGTTTGCAGGTAGAACACCCTGTTACTGAAGCGATCTTCGGACAAGACCTTGTTCGCGAACAAATCCGTGTTGCTGCTGGGAATAAGTTATCTTTCTCGCAAGATGATCTCGAAATCAACGGACACTCCATTGAAGTTCGAATCAATGCTGAGAAGCTTCCAAACTTCTCACCTTGCCCTGGCAAGATCACAGCATATCACGCCCCTGGCGGCCTTGGTGTGCGAATGGATAGTGCGCTTTACACAGGCTATTCAATTCCACCCTATTACGACAGCTTAATTGGCAAACTCATTGTCCATGGTCGTGATCGTGCTGAGGCGCTTGCCCGTTTGAAGCGCGCTCTTGGTGAGTTGATCGTTGATGGCGTCGATACAACGGTGCCCCTTTTCCACGCGCTCTTGGAAGAGGAAGACGTTCAAACTGGTGATTACAACATTCATTGGCTTGAAAAATGGCTTGATGCCAATATGAGCTAATGCAATTTTGACATTGCCAATATTTTAAGAATATTAATCTAAGGTCGCCTTATCGGCGGCCTTTTTTTACGGAATTTAGATCTCATGGATCAACCAGAACTCAATGCGGAAACTTTACTATATGCCTATGCTAACGGCATATTTCCAATGGCCGAATCTCAAGACAGCGATCAAATATATTGGATGTCGCCTGAAAAACGAGGAATTATTCCGCTCGATGGCTTTCATATCTCGCGCAGCACTGCACGCCTCATCAAGCAAGAAAAATATAAAGTCACCTTTAACTCTGCATTTGAAAAAATCGTCGATGGATGCGCCGCTCGTGACGATACGTGGATCAATGATCACATCAAGAAGCTCTGTCGTGAATTGTTCGAGCTTGGCTTTGCCCAATCCGTTGAAGTTTGGGATAACAAACAGCTCATAGGCGGGACATATGGCATTATACTATGCGGAGCCTACATTGGCGAGAGTATGTTCTCTTGGAAGCCAAACGCCTCTAAAATTGCCCTCACCTATCAAGTCGCCTATCTGAGGAAGGCTGGGTATCAATTATTCGATACTCAATATTTGACCCCACATCTCCAAAGCCTTGGCGGCATTGAAATATCACAAGAAGAGTATCTCAAACGTCTGCAAAAGGCACTCAAGCCGATATGCAAGGGCAGCCCTCAGAGTTCAGACATTACAATGCAGACTTCTGAGGTGTTAGCGATGCTCAATAAAACCAACATGAAAAAAGCTGCGTAATGGCGGGCCCTATTTCACAGAAATGAGATCAATATGAGTGATCCAGCTGTGATAAAGCCTACGCGATTAGCTGCTTTTGCAAGACAAAGCCCAGACATCATATCTTTCATGATCCATGGCATTTAGGGCTGGGCTTGACGCCACCATCCACCCTGCAAACACGGGATCTTGTGCATCCGTGACCCGCACCACAATATTGATATAAGCATCAGAAGCGGGATTGGCGATTGGGTAACGACACTCTGAAAGGAAAATTGAGAGCTTCCCGAAGTTTTCAACTTGCCCAATCGCAAGCTCAATGTCTTCGACTTGGCCCGTCAATCTATCCAGCACTCTAATGTTAGCACTCGATGCCGATTTAACTTTATCTTGTGTTTCATTGATAACATTCTTTGAGCTACCGAGTAGAAAACTCTCTTCATCATTGAATGGCTCATCGATTACAAATTCGGCGGCATTATCAACAGCCCCCAAATCATCGAGTGGCTGGACTGTGATCTCACCAGAAGACTGGGCAAAGCCTGCATTTGGCATTGCGAATATAAAAGCCAAAACTGTAATGGCCTTTTTCATTTTATTCTCCACCAGACGCAAACTTCAGCAGCAGATTAATCAAGCTCACCGAGCCTTGAGTATCATTAATGACTTGGCCTTCTTCAAGATTATAAACTGAACCACCAGGGATAAGTTCGATAAAATTACCACCAAGAAGCCCCTCAGATGCGATAAGAGCCGCGGTATCATCTGGGAGCAAGAGATCGCCATTCACACTCAATTCGACTTCTGCCCGAAAATTATCGTTATTTAAGGACATATCCGTGACAGATCCGACCTTAACACCTGCCAAACGTACATCAGTCCCTGCGGATATGCCTTCTGCGCTTCGAAAAGATGCTTTTAAATTATAGTTATTGGCACCAGAGGATGAAAATCCAGCAAATTGGCTCGCAAATACTAGAAAACCAACGGCCAATACTAGCACATAAGCACCAACTAAAACTTCACTACGGCTCTTTGACATAAATAATTCTCACGTTCATATTTTTCTCAATATCAATACACACCACAAAGAGATTTGCCAACATGCAGGCAATGATATTTACAACTAGAAATAAAAAACCCCGCGCATGAGCACGGGGTATTTTAGAATATAGATCTGAAAATATCTTACGCCGATTCTTCAGATTCTTCTTTTGTGTATATGACAAGAGGTTGCGCTTTAGAGAGCACAGCTTCTTCATTCACAACAACTTCAGAGACATTCTCAGCGCCTGGAATTTCGTACATTGTATTGAGCAATATATCTTCCAAGATCGAGCGCAGGCCACGCGCCCCTGTTTTTCGTTCAATCGCGCGTTTTGCGATTGATTGAAGCGCTTCATCTGTAAATGTCAGATCAATTTTTTCGAGTTCAAAGAGGCGTTGATATTGTTTAACCAGCGCGTTTTTAGGCTGTGTAAGAATTGTCACCAACGCTTCTTGATCGAGATCTTCAAGCGTTGCAAGAACAGGCAAGCGGCCAACGAATTCTGGGATGAGTCCAAATTTCAAGAGATCTTCAGGCTCAAGCTCTTTGAATAGCTCTCCAACGCCCTTTGCTTCCTCATCTTTAACATCAGCGCCAAATCCCATTGCTGAGCCTTTGTTGCGCTGTGAAATAATGCGATCAAGGCCTGCGAATGCGCCGCCGCACACAAAAAGGATATTTGTTGTATCAACCTGCAAAAATTCTTGCTGAGGATGCTTGCGCCCACCTTGAGGAGGAACAGAGGCAACCGTCCCTTCCATGATTTTCAAAAGCGCTTGCTGAACACCTTCACCCGACACATCGCGCGTGATAGATGGGTTATCAGACTTGCGAGTAATTTTATCGACTTCATCAATATAGACAATGCCTCTTTGCGCACGTTCAACATCATATTCAGACGCCTGCAAGAGCTTGAGAATGATATTCTCGACATCTTCGCCGACGTATCCAGCTTCAGTTAATGTTGTTGCATCCGCCAT
>CALLMA010000006.1 GCA_938008015.1 uncultured Celeribacter sp. | reverse complement strand
GGCGAAAGAGCCTACCGCCTCTCTCTTCAAACGCGAGAGCAGCATATTCGCCGTGAAAAAGCGAATTCAAATGTGTGTACAGCGCAAGCCTTATTAGCGGTCATCGCCTCGTTTTATGCCGTCTTTCACGGCCCTACTGGGCTTAAGGCGATTGGCGAGCGGATCCATTTGAACGCAGTTCGACTAAGAGATGCACTTAAAGAGGCAGGATTTCCGATCTCTTCAGAGGCTTTTTATGATACTTTTACAGTGCATGTTGGTGCAATGCAGGGCGTTATATTGCGTTCTGCGCGCGCAGAAGGCATTAATTTGCGTCCTGTTGGAAAAGACGAAATTGGGATTTCCGTCGATGAAATGACGGACGCAGAGATCTTGAATAAAGTGCTCAACGCGTTTGGAGTTGAGGCGCCAGAGCTTGATGAGGCCGCGCCACATTTGGGATTTGAGGATGGTTTGTTGCGCACGAGTGCGTATTTAACGCATCCTGTTTTCGGTATGAACCGTGCCGAGGGTGAAATGATGCGTTATATGCGTCGTCTCGCAGATCGCGATCTCGCATTAGACCGCGCGATGATCCCGCTTGGCTCTTGCACGATGAAACTCAACGCAGCCGCAGAAATGATGCCGATCACATGGCCAGAGTTTAACTCTCTTCATCCATATGCCCCCGTTGAACAAGCGCAAGGTTATCTTGAGATGATTAATGATCTCTCTGATAAACTTTGCGAAATTACGGGCTATGATGCCATGTCGATGCAGCCCAACTCTGGCGCGCAGGGCGAATATGCCGGATTGCTGACAATCATGGCCTATCACCGTAGCAATGGCCAAGGCGAGCGTAATATTTGCCTTATTCCAGTCAGCGCGCATGGGACAAACCCAGCTTCTGCGCAAATGTGTGGGATGAAAGTTGTCGTGGTGAAATCCTCTGAGAATGGAGACATTGATTTAGATGATTTTCGTGAGAAAGCGGAAGCTGCGGGCGATAAACTCGCCGCTTGCATGATTACCTATCCTTCCACACATGGTGTGTTTGAAGAAACAGTGAAAACAGTTTGCGATATCACACACCAATATGGCGGGCAGGTGTATCTTGATGGGGCGAACCTCAATGCGATGGTTGGGCTTTCCAAGCCGGGGGACATTGGTTCGGATGTATCGCATTTGAACTTGCATAAAACATTTTGCATTCCGCATGGTGGCGGTGGGCCGGGCATGGGGCCGATTGGCGTAAAGGCGCATTTAGAGAAGTTTTTACCAGGCAATCCTTTGGGAGCAGAAGGGCCGGGGGCGGTTTCCGCGGCCAACTATGGTTCGGCTTCAATCCTACCGATTTCATGGGCTTATTGCATGTTGATGGGCGGTGAAGGTCTGACGCAAGCAACGAAAGTTGCGATTTTATCTGCGAACTATATTGCAGCGCGTTTGGATGCGGCTTTCCCTGTGATCTACAAAGGCAATCAAGGCCGTGTGGCGCATGAATGTATCATTGATCCGCGCGGTGTGAGCGAAGGCACTGATGTGAGCGTTGAAGATATAGCGAAGCGCTTGATGGATAGTGGTTTTCATGCGCCAACAATGTCTTGGCCAGTGGCGAATACATTGATGATTGAGCCGACAGAATCGGAAACGAAAGCGGAGCTCGACCGTTTTTGCGAAGCGATGCTTTCAATCCGCGCTGAAATTGATGCCATTGGCAAAGGTGAAATGCCAAAAGAGAATAATCCGCTTAAGAATGCGCCTCATACTGTGAATGATTTGGTCGCCGATTGGGATCGCCCCTATACGCGAGAGCAGGGATGTTTCCCTCCAGGTTCGTTCCGTGTTGATAAGTATTGGCCCCCTGTTGGGCGCGTTGACAACGTGCATGGAGATCGAAATTTGATCTGCTCTTGCCCACCGCCTGAGAGCTATATCGAGGCTTAAACTCAGAATAAAAGGCTCGCATTCATGCGGGCCTTTTTAGTAATCACGCTCAAAGAATACACCTAAACTGGTTTCTCCATCATTGGCGGCAGACCCTCTGAATGTGATATCATCAGTCGCATCTAAATTGAGATTGATTTCAGAACGGCCTTCATTGTCGACGGTTGCATCTGTGTAGACATTATCCGAGATATATTTGCCAACGCGCAATTGGCTTGTCCCATCATCTGACGTTTGAAAATCAATATCATCAACGCCAATTTCAGAACGTATTCTTTCCACAAAATCACCTCCAGCACCAGCAAGTGTTGCAACAGCCGCTGCGAGCTGGGCGGCTTGGAAGGCTGAAATCTCGCTAAAATCTCGCCCGAAGAGATATTGTGCAAGAATTTCTTCTTCTGGCAAAGTGGGGGTTGAAGTGAAAGTGAGCTCAGGTTCACGAATTTGTCCAGATACGGCGATGTTGATTTCGAGATCGTCGGTATTGGTGAGGGCATTGAGGTTTATGTTGGGATTAAAAGAGCCTTGTAGCGTCAAGCTGCCTTCTTGAATATCAATGCGCCTGCCCAGCAAAGACATGCGGCCGCGCACAAGTGACAATCCGCCTGAAGGCTCAATATTGCGGGTGCTTCCGCCGATATTCATCTCGCCAGAAAGTTCGGCATCAATGCCTCGCCCGCGGATAAAAATTTGATTGTTTGCGATGATATCAATGTCTAAGCCAATATTTGGATAAGGTTTTACATTGTTTTCATCATCCATAAAACGGGCATCCCTGAGTGTCTGCTCGGCATCAGATGAAAGTCCTACATGCTTTATCCCAAGCTTTTTACCATTGCCCCCAACATCTGCAGGTGTAATTTTGATATTGGTCTCATTTAGCTCTAAATCGCCAGCGATTAAGGCGCTTTGAGGCAGCGTGCCAGAGAGATTGAGCGCGCCGCTTATGGATGTTTCATACAGTGTTGGATCTTTGATAAGAAGGTTCGCGATTTCAATATCTATATTAGCTATGCGCGCTTGGAGGTCCGAAAAAAGGCCAGTGGCTGAAATTTCGCCCCCTGTTCGTGATCGCCCTTGCAACTCGATAACGGCACTATTGCCATTCAATTGAGCGGAAGCTTTGGCTAAATCGAATGCCATTTGCACCGGTGCAATCGCCAAAGCAGTGTTTTCGCCTTCAATTGTGCCGCTTAAGGAAGAGAGGGCGAGAGGGCCATTGAGGTTTAAATCAAACTGAGCTTGCCCTCGGACGACGACGGCCGCTGTAAATAAATTGATAATTCCCAACGGTACTTGGCCTGTGATCGCGAGATCGGCTGTTTTGAAATCATCCGCAAATGTGCCGCTGACATTTGAGTTCGCTTTTTCGAGCCCATCTAATGTGCCCGCGATCGTCCATGGGGTGCTTGCATCGCTTTTATTTAGCTGCGCGTTGAGCGATAGCGGGCCTTCTAATTCAGGGACCAATCGCCCCATATCATCTAAATTTGCGGCGAAGTTGAAATCTGACGCAGATTGCGACAGCAGGCCATTTGCAGATATGTCCAAGGCGCTATTGTTCAGTTGGAATTCGTCTAAACGGTGCTGCTCGCCGTCGCGGCTGGCTTTTAATCTTAGCGTGCTTGTCCCTGTTAAGAGGTTGTCAACTTGGGGGTGATCCAGCTGTAAATTCGTTCCATTGCCCACAATTAGGCCTCTAAAATCACCTGTATTGATGATATAATTGCCTTGAATTTTTCCGAATAATTCGCCGGCTATATTTCTTTTGATCAGTTTAGAAAAAGCGTTCAGATTATCAGATTGAGCGGTTGCTTCGCCTGCAATGCCAAAGCCTTCTGTCCGCTTAAAGATTTGGCCGGCGCCGGCGAGCTCAATGTTGGGGGTGGCAAATAGAGCGCTATTGAAGCGAAAGCCTGAGCCACTGGACCACTTTGAATCTAAAAATAGATTTTGGTTTGCACCAATCACATCGCCAATGGCCTGATTTTGAAGCGAGACGCCTGAAGTCTCTGCAACGATCTGACCACTTATTTCAGTTTCTCCATCCACATTTTTGCGAATATCACCAAAGCCTGAGGCCTCAATATGACGCAGCTCTATCGTGGGGCTTTGTACCTCCATGGCGGAAATAAGACTGCTCCATTGATCGCCTTTGCTTGCATCAAAATTAGCGGTGAAATCGGCGCGCCTTAGGGATATGTTATCTGTTGTTGGTAAGCGAACCAGCTGATCATCCTCTCGCGCAATATTGCCTTTAAATGCGAAGAAGTCAGGCAAGCCATCAGCGCCGATCGTTGCGGTTCCGTTCAAGAAGGCATCTTGTAGCGAGAGTTCTAAATTGGAGAGTTTGAAGCCGCCATCGCGCAGGGTTGTTCCTTGTGATGTGAGCTTGGATTGAGGACCAAAAAAGCGCTTTAAATCATCTCGCAATAGGGGGCGCAAATCGCCATCGATTGCAAGATTGAAAGAGTTCGTCGCACTCCTGGGATTTTCTGAGAGGGTTTCATCTGCAGCGCCATCTAAAAGATAGTGCTTCTGGAATGAGAAGATACCATCCAAACGCTTCTCGTTATTTGCGCCCAGCTCAAAATCTATTGCAATATCATTTAAGGGGCTTTCACTATGCGCTTTGAAATTTAGATTTGGGGCTTCAGGGATGTTGAGGAAATGGGTGATCAACCCACCTGTTTCCTCAAAGACATTCAGATCTAAAACGATTGTTTTTTGAATTTTATCAAAGTTGAATTCAAGGCGCATAGAATTGTTGGTATTTGCGCTCTCTTGTAGCAGGAGAGTTGTTTGCACACCTGCTTCATCATAAAATAAATGCGTATCGAGGGAGTATGTATAACTTTTGGGGGTGTTCAGCAGTTCTTGCCCCAATGTGATTTTATCTGCACCGAGTTCGGAGATTTTGATTGAAAGGGGCAGTTCGGGGAGTTGGAAATCTACAATGTCCAAAGCCGACATTTTAGGGCTCTCTTCCTCTGAATAAGGTTTTCGCAGGATTTGAATGTGCTGTGCGTGTAGGGCGTTGATTTCAAGTTTCTTTTGAAAAAGGGCTGCGCGATTCCAATTTAAATGCGCATCCTCAACAATAAGCCAGATCCCCTCATCATCTGCGATGGTGAGGCGCTCCATTGTTGCTTCATGCGAAAGCAAGCCTTTGAACCCTTGAATATCAACCTTGCGCTCAGCGCTTGAGAGCTGATTTTCGATAAAGGTGATGATACGCGATTTATCTTCTGCGCTTTCATCTAGGCCCTGAGCCTGCGCTGAGAGTGATTGTAAGAAAAGCAGAAGGAGGCAGAAATATTTCAAAACGCTTGTCCAATACCTAAATAAAGCTGCGCGCCATCGCCTGTGTCGCCAGATACGGGCCAGCCCAGATCAAAACGAATTGGACCAAAACCAGTGTTATAGCGTATGCCTAGGCCTGCTCCTGAATGCGCTTGGGCTGAGGAATTCGTGTAGCTATCCGCGCCTATATAGCCCATGTCACCAAAGAGGACGCCTGTAAACTTCTCATTTAAACTGCGGCGGATTTCCCCTGAAAATCCCAGAAAGCTAGTGCCGCCAGTTGTTCCGGCTGCGGTCGTAACATTGAGCGAGTTGAAGGGCTGGCCTCTTACCGTGCCTGCACCGCCTGAGAAAAACAACATATCGGGAGGGACTTCGGAGTTTTCTCGGTTGATAATCGATCCAATCTGAGCGCGCGCCGCGAAAGTAAGTTGTTTATTGTCGACACTTTTATAATACCGCGCATCGCCATAGATACGAATACCGTTTTCTGAGCTATAAAGGCCTAAAAATGGTGTCACTTCGGCTGCGATATAGCTTCCCGAGGTTGGATCTAAACTGTCATTTCGCTTATCTTTTTCGGCACTTAAGGGAAAGGTGATTAAGCGGAATATGCGATTGCCGAAATCATCTTGCACTTTCGATTGGCGAAACCCAATGCCGCCTTGGAAGTTGGAGGTGAAGGCTGTTTCAACATCGACGCCCATAAAAAGATCGATATTATCTGAATCAAAGTTGCGTTCCCTTAAAACAGATTGTTCCGCTTCTAAAAGTAGGGTCGTCTTGCTGGAGACTGTGGCAGGGCGGCGGTAGGTGAAGCCGAAGTTATAATCGGTCCTCGTTTCGCCGCTAATGTTCTCTATATTTGAGTAGATGCGCAAACGATCTGCATCGCCGAAAATGTTCCGATGTAGCCAAAATGCAGATAAGGAAGCGCCGCGCACAGATGAAATTTCAGCACCAAAGCCGAATCTTCTAGGTTTCTTGTCGCTTACTTTAATATGTAGATCTAAGCTGTTGTCCGGATTTAAGTGTTCAGCTTCTGAAATCACAACGGATTTAAATGTCCCCGTTGCGAGCAATCTCTTCGTGATGGCATCTAATTGTGTTGTGCTATAGTGCCTTTTTCTCAAGTTGGCGATTTTTGATAAACGATTTTGATGGACTTTTGTGTCGCCTGAGAATTTCAGTTCGCCAATGGTTGTACGTGGTCCGGGTGTAAACTTAAGTTGAACATCCAGTTTTTGCGTTTTGTGATCGGCAATAATATCTTGATTTGTCAGTTGCGCTTTTGCATGGCCCGCTTCGCGCCACGCCCTAAGCACCTCATTTTTCGACTTATTGATTATATTCGCCTCGGCTACTTCGCCTGATTTGAGCGATAAAATCTCTTGAGCAAGCGGGGCTTCAGGTGAAATATCAGTGCGCCCAAAGACAAACTGCGGGCCTGTTTGAATATCAATCGTGACGGTCTCAATATTTTGAGGAAGTGAAATGAGGGAGAGGGTCGAAGCTTCGATACCATCAACTTTAATAGATATCGCCGGCCCATAATAACCATCTTTATAGAGGCGTGTTAAAAGCGCGGAATAATCCGCTTGAGCGGCGCCTATAATCTCTGTCGGCGTATTAAGATCATCATTTCGAGCTCGCATGGTTTTCGAAGCTGTTTGGAGCTTCTTCATAAGCTCCTCAGAGGCGTTGCTTTTGAAATCGAGTTCAAAGCCAAAAGAGAGGCTCGGGAAGCATAAGCTCAACAATAAAAGGGCGACTTTATACTTTTGCTTGAGCATTGAGCATCCGATCAAAAATAGCGTTGTTTGCTCATTTATAAGTGTCTAGTTTGTGCAGTGTCTAGCCTCGGGGGTTGGTAATAATTTAAAATAAGCGTGAGCCTGCCAAACTTCTCTCTTTCACTTGTCTTCAAGCTTATGTATTTTGGACGAAAGTAAAATTCTTATGAAAGTGATCTGATGGCTGCCAATCAATTCGTTTATTTTATGGATGGTGTTTCGAAAACATATCCCGGTGGAAAAAAAGTATTTGAAAACATTCGTTTAAACTTTTTGCCTGGCGTAAAAATCGGTGTCGTGGGTGTGAATGGGACGGGTAAATCCTCACTCATGCGCATCATGGCGGGAATTGACAAGGAGTTCCAAGGGGAAGCTTGGGCCGCTGAAGGGGCGAAAGTGGGATACTTGCCACAAGAGCCTGAATTGGATCCATCTTTAGATGTTCGTGGCAATGTCATGCTTGGTGTTGCAGAAAAGAAAGCAATTTTAGAGCGCTATAATGAGCTCGCTATGAATTATTCGGAAGAAACAGCCGATGAAATGGCGAAACTTCAAGATGAGATTGATGCGCAAAATCTTTGGGATTTGGATGCGCAGATTGATATTTCTATGGAGGCATTGCGTTGCCCGCCTGATGATGCGGATGTGAGCACCTTATCTGGCGGTGAAAAACGTCGTATCGCCTTGTGTAAATTGCTTCTTGAGGCACCGGATATGTTGCTCCTCGACGAGCCGACCAACCACCTCGATGCAGAAACAATCGCTTGGCTGCAGCAGCACCTTATTGATTACAAAGGCACAATTTTGATCGTCACACACGATCGTTATTTCCTTGATGATATCACAGGCTGGATTTTAGAGCTCGATCGTGGCGCAGGGATCCCTTATGAAGGCAATTATTCTTCATGGCTCGAGCAAAAGGCAAAGCGCCTAGAGCAAGAAGCGAAAGAAGATAAGTCTAAGCAGAAAACACTTGAGCGAGAGCTTGAGTGGATGCGCCAAGGACAAAAAGCGCGCCAAGCGAAGCAAAAAGCACGTATCAACGCCTATAATGAGTTGGCAGGTCAGTCTGAGCGCGATAAAATTACACGCGCTCAGATCGTTATTCCTAATGGGCCGCGACTTGGTAATAAAGTTATTGAAGTCAATGGTTTGAAAAAGGCTATGGGGGATAAGCTCCTTGTTGAAAACTTGGACTTCTCTTTGCCTCCTGGTGGTATTGTGGGCGTCATCGGGCCCAACGGCGCGGGTAAATCGACGCTCTTTAGAATGCTAACAGGCCAAGAGCAGCCAGATGAAGGCTCAGTGGAATATGGCGATACAGTAAAACTTTCATATGTTGACCAATCGCGCGATGATCTTGATCCTAATGCGAGCGTGTTTGAATCCATTTCAGACGGACAACAAATTATTATGCTCGGGGATGCGGAAGTGAATGGCCGTGCGTATTGTTCGACGTTCAACTTCAAAGGCGGTGATCAGCAGAAAAAAGTTGGCGTGCTGTCGGGCGGTGAACGCAACCGTGTGCATATGGCACGTTTGTTGAAAGATGGGGGCAACGTCCTACTTCTCGACGAACCAACCAACGATCTCGATGTAGAAACGCTACGTGCGCTTGAAGATGCTCTGACAGAATTTGCCGGCTGTGCCGTGGTGATCTCTCACGATCGCTTCTTCTTGGATAGAATTTGTACGCATATCCTAGCCTTTGAAGGCGATGCGCATGTTGAATGGTTTGAGGGCGACTTCTCTGCCTATGAAGAAGATAAAAAGCGCCGCTTAGGCCCAGATGCACTTGAACCAAAGCGTATGAAGCATAAGAAATTCACACGTTAAACGACAAGTTCAGGCAAACTTAAAAAAGCGCTCATATTTTATGGGCGCTTTTTTGTTGATAAATGATTTTTTAGAAAATGTTCGATTCGTGCAATGTTTATTCAAACCAGTCATAGACTTCAATTTTGTCTGCTGTGATTTGGTAGCCTGTTTCGGCTATTCCGAGATCCTGTAATTCTGTCTCCAATGTTCCACTGAGCCAAACGGCATCCCACATCGAATCTGTAGGCCAAGGTTGTTGTGTTCGTACAAATATTAATTGGTTTGGCGGAGGGGGAGGGACGTGAACGCAGGCGCCAATATAAGGCACTAAGATAAATTCAGTTATGCCATCTTCATTCAATTCGAGGGGTAAAATATACCCAGGAATTTTAACGGGTGTATTTGCAAGCGTCTCATTGAACTTTGTTGCATTTTGATCGTACAGAGGCTTCCAAGTATCCGCTTCATAATCGATCTCACCTTGGCCAATAATTTCTGAATAGGGAACGCCCTCGGGGATTAAGTCTTCCCATCCGATTTGGGCATATTCAGAGGCTTGTGCATATGTCGATGGAAGGATAGCCGATAAAAAAATGGCTATGATGCAAAGAGGCAATGAAAAAGAATGTCGCAGTTTTAAAATCATGATTTTACATTCATACCATCTGCTAGAGAATTTGTGTAGGCACGATAAGCTGGCAATAAGCTGATAAAAATACCAGCTATTATTGTTCCGATGATAACGCTTATTTCGGTTTTGGAGGGGGCTAAAATCGGAATAAATATGCCGTAGTTGGAGTTTATATATGGCTGCAATATCAATAATATAACGTATAATGCACCCATGCCCAAAATCGATGATATTGTACAAATAATACCGGCTTCAAGAATGAGAAGTTTTAGGATGAACCAGGGGCTCGCACCAAGGGCTCGCAAAATAGCTATCTCACGGCGCCGGCCATTGAGAGAAGCGTATAAAATTGCGAGCATGCCAATTAAGGCGGTGCAGATGATCATTATTGAAATGCCTAAGAAAGCTTTCTCGGCGATTGAGAAAACCTGCCATAATTCAGCGAGCGCGACGCCGGGCAAAATAGCTTGCAGGGGCTCTTTGGGATAATTGTTTATGGCGCGCTGAAGGCCAAATATGTCGATGCGTCGCTCAACGCCAACTAGAGCTGCTGTGATAGTTTCAGGAGAGAGGCGCTCTTCTTCAAGGCTTTGTGGGGTAGGGCTCCAATTTTGGTGTATCGCTTCAATGGCTTCTAGGCTGACGATGATTGTGCGATCAATAGGCGTCCCTGTTTTTTCTAAGACGCCCGTGATCTGGAAGGGATGATCTTTATGTTCTGAAAATGAAGCTATGCCATGCGAGATAATAATCGAATCTTTCAAATCATACCCGAGAGATCGAGCAACATCTGCCCCGATCACCGTGTCATATAATCCATCTAATAGATTGCCTTTGGCAAGTGTGAGGGATTGGTCGTTGCGAAACTTATAATGTTCGAAAAATGCAAGAGTGGTGCCCATGACGCGGAATTGTTTGTGGCTGTCACCAAGTGAAATTGGAACGGCCCAGCTCACTTGCGGCTGTTTTTTGATTTCCAAATAGCTCTCCCAAGAGAGGTTATTCGTTGCATTGCCGATGTGAAAAATAGAATAAAGTAAAAGCTGGATGGAGCCTGATCGTGCACCAATGATCAAATCCGTGTCTGATATTGTATCCGTGAAGCTTGCTTTTGCTCCGGTCCGAACTTTTTCGACACCTAGAAAGAGGGTGATAGAAAATGCAATGGATAGAATGGTCATGGATGCAACCAATCCGCGCGCAAATATCGATTTGAGGACCAAACGCAGGATCATTTTGTTTTCCCCGTTGGTTTGAGGATGGATCCCATTTCGACTGTGCGGTCAAAATATCTAGCAAGTCTTTTGTCATGACTCACAAGTAATATAGAGCATTGTTTTTTATTAGATTCTTGAAAGAGAAGCTCAAGAAATCTGTCTTGAGATCGGCTATCTAATGCGGAGGTTGGCTCATCGGCTATTATGAGTTTGGGCTGGCCAATCATTGCGCGAGCGCAGGCAACGCGTTGTTGTTGCCCTACGCTCAATTTTCCTGCAGCTTTGTTCAAAACATCCAGAGGTAAATTCATCTGTGTGCATAGTCTTTTGACTTCATTTAGTGTGTCGATGTCGCTTTTGTGCAGGGACGCAAATTTCAAAGGTAAGGTAATGTTTTCATATACGCTTAAGTATGGAAGCAAGTTCAGTTGCTGAAAGATGATGCCTAGATGGAGGGCACGATGCTGATCAATTTTGGTTTTTGATAAAGAATTTAAGGCTTTGCCTGCCACGAATATATGGCCATCTTGAGGTTTTTCCAATCCTGCGATGAGAGAGAGAAGGGTCGATTTTCCTGAGCCACTTTCTCCGAGTAATAAAATATTCTCGCCTGCCTTTTGTTCGAATTGTGCAATATTCATAACAAAATCAGGGTTCGACTTTCGTAAAAAAGATAAGTCGGAAATTTTTATGACGGGTTGTGGCATTTGTTTTTATTATTACTTCAAGTTTATCGCGGGATCTTTTGGATTTGCATCAAAAAGTGTAGAGCCGTGTTCATTTACGTACTGAACTTCAAGCTCTCTTACATTCGAAAAATGTTCGAAGATAGAGAATTCTATGGCGTTTAGCTTTTCTGGCTTGGCGCAATCAAAGCCATAATGAGCGTGAATAGAGCTGTGAGATCGCTCTTCTGAAGCGTGATTGGCATCGCTTTTTTTCTTTTCTGGAATTTCAATGTGCGCGTGATCTAAGCTGCACTGCGCATCATCAGGAAGAAGAAAGACCGTCTCAAACTGCTTTAAGCGATGTATCGTATCTGAGAGTTTTTGCTTTTCCTCCAGTGAATGCGCTTGGTGCTCGAAGCCCACTATATCTGCGCCTGGGCTGAGTAATTCGACATGAAGTTTTTGTTTTTCTACTGCAATATTGACTGTTGAATGACCATGAACATGGGCTTCGTGGTGAGAATGCTCTTGAGCCGCAGCTGGAAAGGAGCCGAGAATAATTGAGGTTACCATAACTTTTTGCATAACAAAGCCTTCAAGATATTAAGTGTGCTGTTTTACGTATCTAATGAAAATTGCCCAAAAACAAGTTATATTATAACATTAGGCAAATGCCTGCTGATATAAATTATGCAGAGGTGATAAATAAAGCTTGTCAGATTGTTTTTCGGTATCGATAGTATTTTTGTCGATAGTAGTACGATGAAACTGGCGTATTATTTTATTAATTCACTCGTATTTCTACATCTTGATAAAGTTGAAAATGTTGTAAAAGTACAAATGTTAACATGTTTAATAAGTCTTTCATTGGAGGGTGAACGCTTATTGAATTTTTGGGAGGAGAATATGGTGCAAACTATTCGTTTGACAGCTGCGCAAGCTATGGTGAAATGGCTGGCCAATCAAGAAAATTCCGATGGCGAAAGATTTGTCGATGGTGTTTGGGGCATTTTTGGACATGGTAATGTCGCCGCTCTTGGAGAGGCTTTGGAAAAAATAGGAGACCGCTTGCCAACATGGCGCGGCCAAAATGAACAAACCATGGCTCATACGGCGATTGCCTTTGCGAAAGCGCATAAACGCCGACGTATTCAAGCGGTTACATCGTCTATAGGGCCTGGCGCGACAAACCTTGTCACCGCGGCGGCATTGGCGCGTGTGAATAGAATTCCTATTTTGTTTATTCCGGGGGATGTTTTTGCAAATAGGCGCCCTGATCCTGTGCTTCAGCAAATTGAGGATTTTGGAGATGGGGCGATGACCGTCAATGATACATTGCGCCCCGTTTCTGCGTATTTCGATCGAATTTCACGCCCGGAGCACCTTTTGACCGCTCTTCCTAGAGCGCTGCAAATTATGACGGATCCAGCCGCTTGCGGGCCGGTCACATTAGCCTTTTGCCAAGATACACAAGCGGAGGCTTATGATTATCCTGAGAGTTTCTTTGAACCAAAGACTTGGCATATTCGCCGCCCTCAGCCAGATGAGCGCGAGTTGTCTGAAGTTGTTAAAATGATCGAAAGCGCGAAGAATCCTGTGATTTTATCAGGTGGAGGTACGATTTATTCACGGGCTGAAAAAACACTCGGTGATTTTGCTATTGCGCATAATATCCCCGTTATTGAAACGCAGGCAGGGAAAGCGGCGCTTCCCGCAGATCATATGATGAATTTTGGTGCGTCAGGTGTTGATGGAGCTGTTAGTGCAAATGCGCTCGCAGCAGAAGCTGATTTGATTATTGGTGTTGGGACGCGGTTCCAAGATTTTACAACGGGCTCGTGGTCTTTATTTCAAAATCCGAGCCGTCGCCTCATTTCAATTAATGTGAATGCCTATGATGCAATGAAGCACGGAGCTGTGCCTTTGTGCGCGGATGCGAAAATATCAATTGAGGCAATATCGGCTGCTTTAGGGTCTAAAAAGATCGGAAAAATTGATCATAAATTGCGGTCTGATTGGCTGGAGGCTGTTGACGCGCATTGTCGAAATCGTGTTGCAAGCGCCGAAAATAGCGCGGCGCATTTGCCTATGGATTGTGAAGTTATTGGCGCCGTGCAACGCACCTCAAGTGAGCAGACGGTTGCTGTGGGCGCTGCGGGAACCATGCCTGGGGCGCTCAAACTTTTATGGAAAGCGCCGCAAGGGGGATATCATATGGAATATGGTTATTCCTGCATGGGCTATGAAATTGCGGGTGCGCTTGGTGTGAAATTGGCGCAGCCTGAAAAGGATGTGATTTGTTTCACAGGAGATGGCTCATATATGATGGCAAATTCTGAGCTTGCGACAGCTGTGATGCTGAAGGTCCCATTCACGGTTGTTCTCACCGATAATCGAGGTTTTGGTTGCATCAATAGGTTGCAAAAATTTGCGGGCGGCGAGCCTTATAATAATCTTTATAAAGATTGTCGCGTGGAGCAGCAGCCCGAGATAGATTTTGTCGCCCATGCCGCTTCAATGGGGGCAAATGCTATGAAGGCGAAAGATATCGCGGATCTGGAAGCAAAGTTATTAGAGGCTAAATCTTCTCCTATTCCAACGGTGATTGTGATCGACACCGATCCAATGCCCGGCCCGACTGAGGCGGGAGGAGGATGTTGGTGGGATGTTGCTATTCCTGCCGTTGGTGAAAGCTCAAAGCTCGAGGAGGCGCGCCAGCGCTATGTCGAGGGTATGACGCAACAAAATCTGATAAATTGAGGGCATAGAATGATTTTATACGGCACAAACCCAATTGCTTGGGCCAATGATGATGATCCAAGCCTAGGCTCATTCATACCGACACAACAAATTCTCGAAGAAGCGGCTCAGATTGGCTTTGATGGCGTGGAGAATGGGCATCGCTGGCCGCAAGATGATCCCGAGGAGCTCAGAAGCTTTTTGGGGGAGTACCATTTGAAATTTGTATCGGGGTGGCATTCCTTGAACTTGCGTGTGAATTCCATTGAGCAAGAGAAGGCGATCATCCAGACACAACTTGATAAATTAAAACATAATGGATGCGCTGTTGCGATTTGTTGTGAGACGTCAGATTCCGTTCAAACACTTGATGTGCCTGCGAATAATAAGGTCGTTTTATCACATGAAGAACTAAAGGAATTAGGGTCTAAAGTTGAAGAAATCGCACAATATTGCGCGGATCAAGGCATTACACTGGTTTATCACTTTCATACTGGAACAGTTATTGAAACGCCTGCAGAAATTGATGCTTTTATGTCGGGCACGGGAGAGGCGACTAAGATGCTCTTTGATGCAGGGCACTATTATTTTGGCTCAAACGGGCAAGACCCTTTGCTGGCGATGAAAAAATACGCGCATAAGATCAGTCACTTTCATGCAAAAAATGTTCGCGATGATGTGATGCGGCGTGTGCGCGATGAAAACCTATCGTTTATGGATGGCGTAAGGGCAGGGGTCTTCACGGTTCCCGGTGATAAAGAAGGCGCGATTTCCTTTCAGCCATTGTTACAGGTTTTAAAAGACGCAGATTATACTGGATGGATTGTGATCGAAGCGGAGCAAGATCCTGCTGTCCATAATCCTTTCGAATATCAATCCCTTGGGTTGCAGACTTTAAAGTCTATTGCGGCGGAAGTAGGTTTGAAATGAGTGGTCTGCTTAAGCGCCCATTTGGTCAGCATGGGAAGGTGCATTCAATTACGCCCCAAAGCGTTGGTTGGCGTTATGTTGGGTTTGATCTTATAAAATTGCGCCCTGGCGAAAGCTGGGAGGAGCAGACGGGCGATTTTGAGGTCATATTAGTGTTGGTGGAGGGCAAGGCCATATTTGAAGCGGCGGGGCAAGATTGGGGTGAGCTGGGTGATCGCCTGTCTGTTTTTGACAAATGCGCGCCTCATAGCTTGTACGTCCCGAATGGGGAAGCATGGCACTGCCGTGCGACGACAGATCTGACCTTGGCTGTTTGTAAAGCGCCAGGCAAGTCTGGGCATCAGGCAAGAAAAATTGGCCAAGAAGGCGTGACACTTTCTCAGAGAGGGGAGGGCAGTAATACGCGCTATATTCATAATATTGCTATGGAAAATGAAGATTATTGCGACTCTTTATTGGTGACAGAGGTCTATACTCCGGCTGGCAATTGGTCTTCCTATCCTTCACACCGCCATGATGAAGATGATTACCCGCGCATCACATACCTTGAAGAGACGTATTATCATCGACTTAACCCAGCTGATGGCTTTGGTATTCAACGTGTTTATACGGATGATCTGAGCCTGAATGAAACGATGGCAGTTCATGATGGGGATGTCGTCTGCGTGCCGAGGGGCCATCATCCATGTGGCGCGCCGCATGGGTTTGAAATGTATTATTTGAATGTCATGGCGGGGCCGCTCCGAAAATGGCGCTTTGTCGCAGCACCTCAGGTTGAGCATTTAATGTAGTTTTTGTCCATGTATTCTTATGATAGGGGGATAAAATCTAATAAAAAGGTTCGATATGTGCAAGCAAGCCCCTGACTATTCTTATGAAACGGATGCGATGCGCCGTGGCTACATTTATATCGCGGGTGTGGATGAGGTCGGTCGCGGGTGTTTGGCAGGCCCCGTGGTGGCGGCTTCTGTACGGCTTGATCCCGAGAACATCCCCCAAGGGCTTCATGATAGTAAAAAACTGAGCGCCAAAAAGCGCGAGCAGATTTATGAGGCCATCATGGGGGCTGCCGATGTTGCTATTGGTATGTGCAGTGTTGAAGAAATTGATGACCTTAACATATTGAATGCAAGCCTGAAGGCAATGGAGCGCGCTGTTGAGGGTTTGTCTAAAGAGGCGGATTTCGTTTTAGTCGATGGAAATAAGATCCCTGCTGGTTTCGGATTGAATGCACAAGCGATCATCAAAGGCGATAGTAAGTCGCTGAGCATTGCTGCGGCGTCTATTGTTGCGAAAGTGTACCGCGATCGTTTGATGAGCTCTCTCGCCCATGAATATCCTGATTATGGATGGGAGAAAAATGCTGGATATGGCACGAAATTGCACCTTCAAGGCTTGGAAACAGCGGGGGTGACGCCGCATCATCGGACCAGCTTTAAGCCGATAAAAGATCGCTTGGAAAAAAATAAATAACTATTTTGATATAAATATGTTGACCTTGAATCCGACTTGACTCATTTTGGGGGCACAGGCGACGCAAAAAATTGCGCGTAAAATAATTACGATGTCCCTCGATGGACACGAATGAGGCAGAAATGACATATAAAACGAGCAAGGCAGCTGCAGGGCTGCCGACCGGTAAGATATTGGCCGGCGACTGTATTGAAGTAATGAACAGCTTGCCGGAGTCTTCCGTTGATTTAATATTTGCAGACCCTCCTTATAACCTTCAGCTCAAAGGGGATCTTCATCGTCCAGATAATTCCAAAGTGGATGCTGTTGATGATGAATGGGATCAATTTGATAGTTTTAAAGTATACGATCAATTCACACGCGAATGGCTTAAGGCCGCGCGTCGGCTTTTGAAGCCGAATGGCGCGATTTGGGTTATTGGGTCTTATCATAACGTATTTCGCCTAGGCGCTGAGCTTCAAAATCAAGGCTATTGGATTTTGAATGATGTTGTTTGGCGCAAATCCAATCCGATGCCTAATTTTAGAGGTAAGCGCTTTACAAACGCTCATGAGACAATGATTTGGGCCTCTAAAGATGAAAAAGCGAAATATACTTTCAATTATGAAGCCCTCAAGGCTTTGAATGAAGGCATTCAAATGCGCTCAGATTGGGTTTTGCCTATTTGTAATGGCGGCGAGCGTCTCAAAGATGACAATGGTGAAAAAGCTCACCCAACACAAAAGCCAGAAAGCTTATTGCACCGTGTTTTGATCGCATCGACGAATGAGGGAGATGTTGTCCTTGATCCGTTCTTTGGTACTGGGACAACGGGCGCAGTGGCAAAAGCGCTGGGCCGAGAATTCATTGGCATTGAGCGCGAAGAAAAGTACCGGATGGTGGCCGAGCGCCGTATCGCGGGTATTCGTAAGTTTGATTCTGAGGCCATTAAGGTGAGCACATCCAAGCGCGCTGAGCCTCGTGTGCCATTCGGCCAGTTGGTTGAACGCGGAATGTTGCGCCCTGGCGAAGAGCTATATTCATTGAATGGTCGTTATACAGCCAAAGTGCGCGCGGATGGCACATTGGTCGGGAATGATATTAAAGGCTCAATCCATCAGGTTGGCGCGAAGCTCGAAGGTGCGCCAAGTTGTAATGGTTGGACGTATTGGTCGTTCATGCGCGATGGACGCAATGTGCCGATTGATGTGCTGCGCCAACAAATACGCGCAGAGATGCAATAAACCTCACCGTATCAAATCATTGCGCTTATGAAGATGAAACTCCCTTCATAAGCGCAATGTCTTTTAAGTATAATGAGGGTGAATGCATGTGCGCCCTCAAAATTTAAATACCACTTTGATCGTATGACTTCTGCTATTCACACGATCATAATCTAATCTCGCATTTAGATGTTTCATTCCAACAACGCTCGCGGCAGCATCCACGATAAAATCAAGTGTCGATGCTTTAATGTCTTTAATGCTTTTATGTTTTGGTGTTGATCTTGCTTTTGTCTGCGAATGACTTTTTTTGATGAGCTCTTTATCCCCCATTCCCCATGATGAATAATATGGCGCGCAGGAATTGCGCTGAGATTGCACTATGCGTGGATACAGAGACGCTTCATAATGTGTTTCAATCAAACAGCGCGATAATTTCGTATAATGAATATCATGCACTGTATTATTGTATTCTCTTTTGTAGCTTTCTGTATCACTAGCGTATAGCGCGCTGGTGCTTGCGAATGCACAGATGCAAAGCGCAATAAACGCATTAATCTTGTATATGATTTTCCTATTGTAACGACCCATGACTTCCCCACTCCCACATGACAAATAATTTGGACATTTCGTGATGTGAGTATCGGCATAAACATTAAGTAAATTATGAATGCAGGGTTTATTATTGCTTAGGATTTTAACACAGTTTGATATTAATGCTATCTGAAGCGCTGCAAAACGCGTGGCATGAGTTTCGTGTACGCTTCTTCTTTTTGCGGCGCTTGAGTCGGAGGTGAGTCGTGTTTCGAGTCGGCCGTCTCCCTACCTTCTGCTCATTTATTGTCGATTTTAGGGTTAGATTCTGTGTGATTCCGTATTTGGGTTTGGTTTTTGGGGTGATTTGGGTGTTGTTGGTGCGTTTGCGGTTGAATTGATTTTGGTTTGATTTGATTTATATTGTTTATTTACAGTTGGTTG
>CALLMA010000005.1 GCA_938008015.1 uncultured Celeribacter sp. | reverse complement strand
CATCGCCTTTTTTGCCGAAATTGCCTGAACCACAGAGATATAGAAGACGATCGATCTCAAGAGGTGTGCATTCGGCTGCCTTTGCTAGAGCATAAACATCACAGATAATACGCACTTCGGCAGAAGTTTTATCGTTTTTTCCATATCGTGGCCAGCTGATGTATGGATTTTCTTCCTTGTAGAGTTTGTTAACTTCAGATTGCTTCTCTTTAACAAGATCATCAGAGTATTCACCGCGTCCAGTGATGACATACATCATTCTCGCCACATGCATATCGGGTTTAATGCACCACTCTGCGAGTTTATCTTTTGGGTTTTCGTTGTTTAGTGGGTCTGTTTTATCAAGCTCTATTGCGAATAAATCTTTGATAAAATTTGCAGCGAGTGCTGGGCCAAGGCCGTATATTTTTTGTAGGTTGTCGACATGTTTAACGAAGAAATCAGCCCTATCTTGATTTGATTCACAAGCATTAAATGCACGTTTCATAAAATCAGTATAGGCAGAAATTGTTCCATTAAGTACGTTTTGCTTGTTGGTACCTTTTTCTAAAAATTTCTTAGATGCTTCGTGTTTGTTATTTAAGAATTTGGTAAATTCTGCAGTGGATTGAATCCATTTTAAGATGGTTGGAAGCTTATTTTTTTCTATTTTATAGTTATGCGTGTCAATCTTCTCTATCTGTTTTTCGTTTAGATCACCGTAATTCTTAGCGTTGCTTCGGTATTTTCTAGCTAATTTTTCTTTGGTGATATTATTAACTACATCATTTGTAACAATTTCATCGAAAACGCTGCTGTTGAGCTCTTTTAATGAAGCTAGCGAAGGGCCTCTCGCACTACTATTTGTCAAATTTGCTACATAAAACTCTAAACAATTCTTTGTGTCCGTCATAGCATCCTTATGGTCTTCACCTACAATACCTAAGATCGCCTCAGTGAGCTCGTCTTCCTTGATTTCCTTGCCAGAAATATCGCTGTAAATCTCTATTGCTCGCTCTCTCAAATGATCAACTGTTTCTTTTTCACATTTCATTTGCCTTCTCCCCAAAACTTAATTCATTTTCTTTATCGCTTGTCATGCGCCATAGATGGCTTAGAGTGATACTGTATTGAATAACTCACTTTGAATAAGGGCATAGATATGCAGAAAAAGCAAATTGGCACAAGTGGCATTGAAGTTTCTGAGATTTGTTTGGGCACAATGACTTGGGGGACGCAAAATACCACTGAAGAGGCTTTTGCGCAGCTCGATCTCTCTCAGGATGTGGGTGTTGATTTTATGGATACCGCCCATGTTTATCCAGTCAACCCGATGCATCCAGATACGTTTGGGGCGACAGAAGAAATCATTGGTGAGTATTTTGCTGCGCGCGGCAATCGCAAGGATTGGGTTGTGGCAACGAAAATTGCGGGCGCCTCACCAGGAATGAAGACACCTGAGATTACGGCCGAGACGATGCTCAAATCTGTTGATAATTCATTGAAGCGTCTGCAAACAGATTACATTGATCTCTTCCAGTTGCATTGGCCAAATCGTGGCTCTTATCATTTCCGCCAAATTTGGGAATATGATCCAAGCACCCAGCCTTCTAAAGAAGCTATTTTAGAGAATATGCGCGATGTATCTGAAGCGATGATTGCGCTCGAGAAATCGGGCAAAGTGCGCGCTTTTGGCACGTCGAATGAAACAGCTTGGGGAATGGCGCAATGGCAAAGAGTTGCACAAGAAACAGGTGCGCCAAAGATGCAATCTATTCAAAATGAATATTCTCTTCTCTGCCGGCTTTATGATGGGGATTTAGCGGAATTTGCGGTCCATGAGGAAGTCTCTCTTTTGGGGTATTCATGCCTTGGGTGCGGTATGTTGACGGGTAAATATCAAGGCGGCAAGACGATCCCAGAAGGCTCGCGCCTTTCTTTGAATGGGAAATTGGGCGGCAGAACGACGGCGCCTGCATGGAAGGCGACACAAGCCTATCTTGATGTTGCGAAAAAGCATGATCTTGATCCGACAACAATGGCTATTGCTTGGACGCTTTCGCGGCCTTTCGATGTTATGCCGATTATTGGCGGAACCTCCGTTGAGCAACTCCAAAAATCTTTAGACGCTAGCGCGATGAAGCTCAGTGATGAGGTTCTTTCAGATATTGAAAAAGCACATCGTGACAATGCGATGCCTTTTTAATACAGTGTCTTAAATTAAAAGACTGTGTCTGATTTACGGGCTCAGTCTGTATAACCCTTCGTTCAATTTAGTATAGGCGTGCGAAGGGTCTTTTCTTGAGGTCCATATGCATAGTCACTTTGCCAAAGATGAGCGTCGCTTTTTACAAGATATTCGCAGCATCTTAATCCTCGGTCTGCCTTTGATCGGCAGCCAAGTTGCTCAATTTTTGCTCCATATGACCGATACGATCATGGTCGGGCGCTATGGTCTTGAGGAATTAGCGGCTTTGACCTTGGCCTCAAGCTACTGGTTTGTGCTGTTTATCCTAATGGCTGGGGCGGCTTTTGCCGTTATGCCTATTGTGGCAACAGCTAAGGGGCAGGGCGATCAGACAACAATTCGACGCGCAACACGGATGGCCTTTTGGATTTCAATTATGGTCAGCGTTATTTTTTATCCCTTTTTTCTATACGGCGATAAAATCTTAGTGCTACTGGGCCAAGAACCAGAGCTTGCAAAAATCGCGCGGCCTTATCTGCTTCTAACGGGTGTCGAAATTTTGCCGGCGCTCATTATTGCAGTGATGCGCTCCTATTTCTCTGCGTTAGAAAAAACACGATTTGTTTTCTTTATGACTTTTGGCGCGGTTATACTGAATATCCCTTTGAACTGGTTGCTGATTTACGGCAATTTAGGGTTTCCGGAGCTTGGCGTTTTTGGCGCGGGGCTTTCTTCTATGATTGTTAGTTTCCTAGCAATTATTGCGCTTTTTACTTACGCACAAATCGCGACACCGGAAAATCAATTGCTCAAAAATCCACTCCAACCAGATTGGATCATGTTTTCCAAGCTTTTGAAAATGGGCGTTCCTATTGGAATAACCTCCCTTGCAGAAATTGGCTTTTTTACGGCTTCGACTGTGATGGTTGGCTGGATTGATACTGTTTCACTTGCTGCGCATGGTATTGTTATACAAATATCCTCGCTCACCTTTATGGTTCAAATCGGCCTTTCGCAAGCCGGCACGATCCGTGCGGGGAATGCTTATGGGAGCGGAGATCGCTTGGAATTGCGCAAAGGTGCATGGGGTGTCACTGTCTTATCTGCAGGCTTTGCCGTTATCGCGACAATTTTGTTCGTGATTGGGCCACAAGCCTTTTTAGGATTGTTTTTATCCCCCTTAGAGCCTGCGCGCGAGCAGGTACTGCTCTTGGGGACAACATTACTGTTCTTTGCTGGGTTGATGCAGCTTTCTGATGGCGGGCAACAAGTGACACTGGGGTGTCTGCGCGGTGTTCATGATACGACGATCCCTATGTGGTTGGCCTCTGTGAGCTATTGGCTCATCGGCGCGCCTGCCTGCTACATTTTGGCGTTTCCCTTAGGGCTGGGGGCGGTTGGTGTTTGGATTGGCTTTATCATCGGGCTGTCTATGGCGTGGATTTTGATGGCGTGGCGCTTTTGGGCGCATAAGTCAAAGATTTAGAATGTGTTTGACATACGACATAAATTTTCGCGGCTGAAATCAATTTTGATTTTTAGTTTAAATGTTTAAATTATTTTGAAGCCACTAAAGATATTGTGTTTTGTCCGTGATACAGGTAGTTATTAGTATTTATTAACGCTGGAAGAATAAGTTTAATTGAATGGATAATCTTGAAGCGCCAGTAAACTTAGAGGGGTGTATTGTCTCCAAAAAAGCAAAAATTGGACGGTATACATATGCCAGGCCGGGCACAAAAATTCGATACGCTGCCGTTATTGGTCGTTTTTGCTCAATAGCAGAAGATGTGGATATCAATGCTTTTGAGCATCCAACTGATTGGTTAAGCACACATCCTTTTCAGTTTAATAATTTTCACTTTGGGAGAGAAAAATCCCACCCCAACTATATACGTCGACAATATAGAAAAGTCGAAAAGATCCAACATAAGCAGTTGCCAGATGTCGTCGTGGGGAGTGATGTTTGGATTGGTGCCAAGGCAATTGTACGGCGAGGCGTTGTAGTTGGCGATGGTGCAATTATCGGGGCTGGTAGTTTTGTTAATAAAGATGTGCCTCCCTATGCAATCGTAGCTGGGACACCGGCTCGGGTAATTAAATTTCGATTTCCCGAAGAAATTATTTTAAAGCTGCTTGAAATACGTTGGTGGGAATTTTTGGTACCTTTTGATATGAAGGCAGTTCGTTTTGATGATATTAATGTGGCTCTTGAGCAAATCGAAGCCTTAGTGGAAGGTAAGAAGTCTTTATGATTGGAATTGGTCAATAAGCCGCAACAATGATTATGCCTGTGATCCCCATGCGCGTAGCCTCCGACAGCTATTGGCTCATCGGCACGCTTGCCTTCTATACCTTAGCCTTTCGATTGGGGATGGGCGCTGTTGGCATTTGGCTCGGCTTGAATGTTGGCCTCGCGGCGGCATGGATCTCAATGGCGTGGCGCTTTTGGGCTTACAAATCCAAGATCTAAAATTCTATCTGAGAGGGGCTTCTAGGAGAATCCAATCTCCCACTCTTATCAATTCTTTTGCGCCTTCTGCTTTCCGATCAGAGATTGCACCTCTCTCATGGTGGGGGCACCCGATTAAAAGGGTGCTATCATCGAGGTATTGAAGAGTAAGACTGTTTTCACCGATCACTTGGCATACGTGGCCATGATCTGGATAGGCGCGGCCACCAATGAGCCCTGAGACTTCAGGTTCTGTATAATGAGACTTCTGGATGTCACATGCCGATAGTGAGATGAGTATAGCAGCTGAATATATATAGTGTGTGGGGCGCATGGTTGATCTCTATGTGTTTATGATAAGGTTGCGCAAAAAAATTGGATGCGTCCCATAGCTTCTTTTAGGATTTCATCAGAACTCGCATAGGAAACGCGAAAATTGGGCGAGAGGCCAAAGGCCGCGCCAAAGACCACAGCAACACCGGTTTCTTCTAAGAGCGCTGTTGAAAAATCTTCATCTGTCTCGATCAGCTTTCCGCCTTTTGATCTCTTCCCAATGCAGCCTGAAATATCTGGATAGACATAGAAAGCGCCTTCGGGCGTTGGGCAGGTAATGCCTTGGGCGTCATTGAGCATCGCAACAACAAGATCGCGCCTGCGCGTGAAGACGATATTATTCTCAGTAAGAAACTCTTGCGGGCCGTTTAAAGCTTCAAGGGCTGCATGTTGCGATATTGAGCAAGGGTTGGATGTTGATTGCGATTGTACTTTGCGCATGCCTTTGATCAATTCAACTGGGCCGGCCGCATAGCCAATCCGCCAGCCTGTCATTGCATAGGCCTTTGAAACACCATTCATCGTGAGGGTGCGTTCATAAAGGTTTGGTTCAACTTGAGCGGGGGTGCAGAATTTGAAATCATCGAAAGCAAGATGTTCATACATGTCATCTGTCAAAATCCAGACATGGGGATGGCGCAGCAAAACATCGGTTATCGCTTGCAATTCATCCCAAGTATATCCTGCTCCCGTTGGATTTGAAGGGGAGTTGAAGATGAGCCATTTTGTTTTAGGGGTAATGGATTCTTCTAAAGCTTCCGCTGTGAATTTATACCCCCGTTCGACTTTGCCTTCGATGAAAACGGGTGTCCCTCCCGCAAGAAGCACCATGTCAGGATAAGAGACCCAATAGGGCGCTGGAATGATGACTTCATCTCCCTCATTGAGGGTTGCCATGAAGGCATTGAAGAGTATTTGCTTGCCGCCTGAGGATATTGTGACTTGCTCCGCCGTATAAGTGAGATCGTTATCTCTCTTGAATTTCGCACAAATCGCTTGCTTTAACTCAATGATGCCATCAACGGCAGTATAGCGTGTGTGACCGCTTTCAATGGCTTTTAGGCCAGCGGCTTGTATGTGCTTGGGGGTATCAAAATCAGGTTCACCCGCGCCAAGGCCAATGACATCTTCGCCATTCGCTTTCATTTCTTGAGCTTTATTGCTTACCGCGATGGTCGGCGATGGTTTGATGCGTTTGAGCTTATCAGCAATGAATGTCATAGGTCGTCCTAATCATCATGGAAATGAATTCTTTTTACTTAGATAGACATAATAATTGAAGAAGGCCAAGGGTGCATCGAAAATTCATATGGTAAAGTTTCGGTGGTATGGGTATGAAGGGAGCCGAATAAGTCATATTTAGGAATGATGATGAGTGAAAGCATTGAGATTCGCCGTAAGAGATTAAAAATACGTGCATGGCGTCGTGGCATCAAAGAAATGGATTTGCTCATTGGCGGTTATGCGGATGCGCATTTACAAGATATGACGACAGCTGAGCTTGATGAATTTGAAACATTTATGGCTGAGCATGATCAAGATCTTTTAGCATATGCCACATCGCAAAAAACCATCCCTGCTGAATTAAAATCTATGATGAACAAGCTGTTAGATTTTGCAGCGCGTTGAATGAAATTGTCCAAGAGGCCTTTTTTCTTCTTGGATTTTCAAAGATTTTGATATTTTTGCAACAAATTTACTAAATATTTGCAAGTATAAGGCATTTTGTCTCACAGAAATAACGTGGAGATAAAAATGTCGATACATTCTTCGATAAATGTTGCAGGTGAGAAAACTGATGATGCTTTGTTCATGAATCAGTACATGGACGTCCTTTCATTGGTGGAACGGTTGCACCGGCTGCTTTTGGATGTCATCAAAGATGAGTTCGAGCGGGTCGGGATATTAGAAATTAACCCAGTACAAGCTCTATTGTTGTTTAATGTTGGTGAAAATGAAGTCACCGCGGGGGAGCTCAAGTCACGAGGCTATTATCAAGGCTCTAACGTTTCTTACAATCTTAAAAAACTTGTTGATATGGGCTATATGCATCATCAACGCAGCGAAATTGACCGCCGCTCTGTGCGCGTGCGCCTCACGGATAAGGGAGAAGAAGTTTGCGCTGTGGTAAATGAGCTCTTTGGGCGTCATGCTGTTGGATTACAGGCAAAGCAAATTTTGACATCTGATGGCGTTGAGGGAATGAGTACATCACTTCGCCGTGTCGAGCGCTATTGGGCGGATCAAATCCGTTACATTTACTAGATTTAAAATCGTTAAATATTTTAAATCCCATAGATTGCGTTTGAGCACTTTAAGGCGTCATATTGCCGGTGCTCTTTCGCTCTTTAAACCCCATGTTGATCACTTCTATCTTTGCCTCAATGCGCCCCAAATTCGCCGCAAAGGCAGCTTTTTAAATATTCTTTTGTGTCCGTGAAATTGTGAAAAGCACTGAGCGCATAGTGGAGCTTTACGTAGGCCATCTCTGGTGTCATGTTGTGGCCCTCAATGACATGATTGTCCCGTAAGATTTTCCCAGCCGCATAGGTTCCAAACTTCATGCCCCCGCGCGGGCATTGGCTCACGGCAAGAACAGGGACTTCCTTTTTGACGGCCTTGTTTAAAGCAGCTTTGAGTTCAGGTGTCTCTGGTGCTGTTCCTGAGCCATAACATCTGATTACGACGCCATCACATTCATCAATGATATAAGAAAGAATATCGATGCAAGGGCCGGGTACAATCGAAAATACCCCAATTCTTTTGGGCCGTGTCGACATTAAGATGGGAGTGTCTGCAGCAATGCGGGGGGCGGCTGGGCTGAGTTCGGCTTCAAAAGCGTCAAGATCGTTAGAGTGTAACTTTCGGGTGAGTGCGCCATGCATCGTTTTGCCTGCGAATTGCACCCAAACGCCTGCCTTGCCTTGCAGAACTTGCACGAAAGCTTCCAACAGATTTTGGTAGCCATCACTGCCTTTAACGCTGAGGGGGATCATTGATCCGGTTAATATGACGGGCTGCTGAAGCCCTGTCAAAGCTAAGCAAAGAGCCGCTGCAGTATAAGGGAGTGTATCTGTGCCATGCGTTACGATAAAGCCATCATATCTGTCACGGGCCTGAAATATTGTTTGTGAAATGCGGTTCCAATCGGCTGGTGTCGCTTGTGCGCTATCAATAAGGGGATCCAAACGCATGATTTCTAAGGTTGAAACCCCTGGAAATTTTGCGGCGATGATTTGTGCTTGCTGTTCAACAAGTCCGTCTTGTGGCGCAAATCCAGCATCACTTTGCACCATGCCAATCGTGCCGCCGGTATGTATGAGTAAAATTTTCATGATAAAGCACTAAAAAGATGTCTGCGGCGCGCTTTGATTGTATGCCTTATGCTCCATATGCTCGCATAGGCTAAACCAATGACGGCGCCAAAATAACTATAATTGTGCATCAATCCGGCACGCGCGAAGCCAACAGGATTGACGCTCTCATGCTGAGACATCCAAATAGGGAGGGCATCTGCATGGATTGTTTCAAAGCCAACCATTAATGCAATCATAGCCGTCGCAGCCGTGATTAAAATGACCCGCAGGCAAGACCTTATGAAATAAGATGTAGAGAGAGAGGCGCGCGGCGCAAACAGTACAATGATGCCAACAGGCAAGCCAATGATGATCCCCATCCACCAGCTGGCATAAACGCCCACAATAGCAGCCCCGAGCCTATTTTGAAGGCCGTCTTCAATCGCAAACTGAATAAATTTGAACGCGTGAAAATATTCAAGTCCAACAGTATAAGAGACTTGATTGTGCAGCGCTCCAAAAGCGGCAGCCATGAGGCAAGCAAATAAGATGTGAACAGTAAAGCGTATTGCTTTTTCCATAATTGGATAGACCTAAGCGTAAAAAGCAATCACCTTATTAGATTAGATATTTTCGCGCAAGGTCTCAATCATTAAGGCGACATTTTCAGGATCGGCGTCCGGTGTAATTCCGTGACCCAAGTTGAAGATATGTGCGCCTTGCGAAAAGCTTTGGCGAATATGACGCACATCGTCAATCAAGGCTTGTCCACCTGTGACCATGTGTGAAGATTTCAGATTGCCTTGCACACAGCCATCTTTTTGAACATGCTTGGCGGCCCATTCAGGCGAAATCGAATTGTCTAATGCAACGCAATCAACCCCCGTTTTTTCATGGAAACCGATATAGCCCTCTTTTGCTTCGCGAGGGAAGCCGATGATTGGGATATGCGGGTGGCGTGCTTTGAGTTCTTTTGTAATAACTTGCGCAGGCTTAACGGCGTATTTTTCGAAAGCTTCGCCTTTAAGACTTCCAGCCCAGCTATCAAATATTTTTACAACCTCGGCGCCTGCGCGAATTTGCATATCTAAATATTCGATTGTGCTCAGAGTGATGAGGTGCAGAAGTTTTTCAAAGAGCGGCGTATTCGTTTCGCGCAGTAGATGTGCGGGGCCTTGATCTGGTGTGCCGCGCCCTGCGATCATATATGTCGCAACGGTCCAAGGGGCGCCTGCGAATCCTATAAGCGTTGTTTCTCTAGGAAGGCTTTCCGTTAATCGTGCAACTGTTTCATAGATGGGCGCGAGTGTTTCGTGGGTGTCATCTTTGGTTTTCAGTTTGGCGAAATCATCATTGGTTGTGATGGTGGAAAGGCGAGGGCCTTCCCCTGTTACAAACCAAAGATCTGCCCCGAGAGCTTGAGGAATTAAGAGGATATCGGCAAATAAAATAGCGGCGTCAAATCCATAGCGCCGAATGGGCTGCAATGTCACCTCAGTGGCGAGCTCTGGATTGTAGCAAAGCGATAAGAAATCGCCTGCTTGACTGCGCGTTGCTCGATATTCAGGGAGGTAACGGCCAGCTTGACGCATCATCCAGATCGGCGGTGTTTTTTGTACGTCGCCTTTGAGAGCTTTTAAGATCGTTTTCTCAGTCATGGATGCGCCTTTCATGCCAGTTTTGCACGCCTTTTATGCAATGGGTGTGAAAAGCCAGTTTTGCATGGTTTTGTCAAGGCGATTGAGGAGGGTTGGTGGAATGTGCGGCTGAAATACTGTCGAATCACATCCTAAAGATACCCTCATCAAAACGCGCCGAATCTGGATAGATCGGCGCGTTGTGTATAAAGTTTTGATGTGAACTTAGCTGCGCACAAGTTTGTCGTAGCTTTCGGTGATGTCGCGTGTGAGATCGCCGACTTCAAAGTGATAGTCGCCAATCTGACGAACGGGAGTAACTTCTGCAGCCGTGCCCGTAAGCCAGCACTGTTCAAAATCACCCAATTCTTCAGGAAGAATATGACGCACATTGACTTTGACGCCTTTCTCTTCAAGCATTTTAATCACTGTTTGGCGTGTCAGCCCATTGAGGATTGCATCTGGGTTTGGCGTGTGAACCTCGCCATCTTTTACAAAGAAGATATTCGCGCTGGTCGCTTCGGCAACATAGCCACGATAATCCATGAAGAGAGCATCTGAGCAGCCCTTTGCTTCAGCTTGGTGCTTAGAGATGGTGCAGATCATATATAATCCCGCAGCTTTAGCGGCCGTTGGGATCGTTTCTGGGGATGGGCGCTTCCAAGTTGCAATATCCAACTTTGCGCCGAGCATTTTCGCATCGCCGTAATAAGAGCCCCATTCCCAAGCCGCAACAGCCATGCAAACAGGATTCTTGCTCGATGCAACGCCCATATCTTCGCCAGCACCTCGCCAAATCACAGCGCGAACATATGCATCTTCTAAACCATTTTCTTTGAGTACGGCATATTTTGCTTGTTCGATTTCTTCGACGCTATAGGGCGCTTCCATGTCTAAAAGCTCCGCCGATTTTATAAGGCGTTCTGAATGCTCGACACTTTTGAAGATTTTGCCGTTATAGGCGCGCTCGCCTTCAAATACGGATGACGCATAATGCATCGCATGTGTTAAAACATGGACCTGTGCATCGCGCCATTCTACGAATTTGCCGTTCATCCAGATTTTGCCATCACGATCTTCATAATTGCCGGCCATGGTGTATCCTTTTCATTTGCCATTGTTCTATATGGCGGTACTTGCCAATCTTTGAAAATTTGCATTGGTGCAAAAATTTTACAAGCCCTAACTGCGAATGCTATTAATGTCAATAATGCTGACGTATTATTTCAAGTATATTTCATTCTCCCCATGAGAGATGATGCTTGGAGTTGAAGAACGTATAAATTCAAGGTAAGCCTGTTATAAAATGAAATTCTGGCAATAATGGGGCGCGTCTTTTTGTTTTTATCAGATGAAAATTTACGCAAAGGCGTTGAGGCAATGTTTTTTGCTTACCGCGGATTTACAGCCGATCCAGATCGCATTTTGATCGAGCATGGATATGGCCGTGCCCATCATCGAGCAATGCATTTCATAGACGGTTCTCCTGGAATGAATGTGACCAATTTATTGGGTATTTTAGGGGTAACGAAGCAATCCTTGAACCGTGTGCTACGAATCTTGATTTCTGATGGTATTGTCGAAAGCCAAATCGGCACCAAAGATAAAAGAGAGCGCCTTTTAAAGCTCACAGCAAGTGGCAAAGCTTTGCTTGCCGATATTTCTCAATCTCAAGAGAAGCGTATGAAAATGGCGTTTGAGCAAGCAGGCGAAGACGCTGTTGAAGGATTTCAAAAAGTCTTGGAAGCTATGATGGACCCCGATCAAGCCCTTCATTACCAAAAGTTAAAAAAGGATCCCAACGATGAATGATTTACACTTATTGATCGTTGATGACGATACGCGCATTCGTGGACTGTTGCAAAAATTTCTCATGAAGCATGGTTTTTGTGTGACGGCAGCGCGTGATTCTGCTCATGCCTCAAGGCTGCTGCAAGGGCTTGATTTCGATTTGATCGTCCTTGATGTGATGATGCCGGGGAAGACGGGCGTCGAATTTACGCAAGAATATAGAAAGAAAAGCAAAACGCCGATTTTACTTCTCACTGCCAAAGGAGAGATTGAAGATCGAATTAAAGGCTTGGAAGCGGGGGCGGATGATTATCTGTCGAAGCCTTTTGAACCTAAAGAGCTTTTGTTGCGCATTAATGCTATTTTGCGCCGTGTGCCGGATATTAAGCCCGTCAACGCAGCGCCTAAAGTTTTGCACTTCGGATCATTGCGTTATGACGTAGAGCGCAGCGAACTTTGGAATGGTGACGCCTTGGTGCGCTTAACGGGTACAGAGGTGCAGTTGATGCGGATTTTTGTCGATCATTTGAATGAATCAATTTCGCGCGAAAAGCTTGTTGAGAAGCTTGGGCGAGATAGCGGGCGTGCGCATGAGCGTGCCGTTGATGTTCAAATCACGCGATTGCGCCGAAAAATTGAACAAGATTCCAAGCGTCCGCTGTATTTGCAAACTGTTCGTGGCGCAGGCTATATGTTGGCCAGTGATTAAGATAATCAAAGCCATAGCGTGATTTAAAGGAAAGCAGAGATGAGTGAAGTAAAGATTTCTGAAATGAGTTTTGAGCAGGCGATGTCTGAGTTGGATCAAGTTGTTCGCAAGCTTGAACAAGGGGATGTGGCGCTTGAGGATTTGGTTAAATTCTCAGAGCGTGGCGCAGAATTGAAAAAACATTGTGAAGAGAAGCTAAAGTCTGCAATGGAAAAGATTGAAAAAATTTCCATCGGTGTCAACGGAGAGGCGGCTTCTGTGCAAAAGGTTGAAAACTTATAAACCATGCGAGCTCAACTTCAACAATGCACAGAACAAGTCGCGCAGTGTTTTCAAAACCATTTGGCCTTTCTAGGTCAAACGGATGTGGAAAATGCCCTCAAATATGCGCTGGGCGGGGGCAAGCATATGCGCGCCTATTTGGTGCTTGAAACTGCGCGTTTGCACGCGGTCGCAAGGGATATCGCCATCTGGCCGGCTTGTGCGATTGAAGCAATCCATGCCTATAGCTTAGTGCATGATGATTTGCCGTGCATGGATGATGATGATTTGCGCCGAGGACAACCCACGATTCATAAAAAATGGGATGATGCGACGGCGGTGTTGGCAGGCGATGCCTTGCAGGCTTTGAGCTACGAATTGCTGTGTCGTGAAGAATTTTCCATACCAGAAAAACAACGAATAGAGCTGATATCCAGCCTTGCGCGATGTTCAGGCATTCAAGGCATGGTGCTCGGGCAGGCGCAAGATATGTCTGCTGAAAAATCGTCAGTTCCCCTCAATTTAGATCAAATCATTCAGCTGCAGTTGAATAAAACAGGCGCATTGATTGAATGGTCTGCTATGTCTGGCGCGATTATGTGCGCCGAAAGCCCTGATGCATTGCAAAGCTATGCAAAGGCGCTCGGATTGGCCTTTCAAATACATGACGATGTTTTGGATGTTGAGGGAAATGCTGAGCAGACAGGCAAAGCCGTCGGAAAAGATGCGGATGCCGGCAAGGCCACATTTGTGTCCTTGTTAGGGTTGCAGGCGGCTCTCAAGCGCTCTCAAGATCTGGTGGATCAAGCCTGTGACGCGCTTGCGCCTTACGGCCGAGATGCAGAGAATCTTAAAAATCTTGCCCGTTTCACGATTTCACGCGATACTTAAGCGATGACATCCCCAAGCTTTAAGACTCCCCTCTTAGATCAGGTGCAAATACCTGCCGATCTTAAGCGTTTTTCTCGCGCTCAATTGGGCAGCTTATGCCAAGAAATTCGCGATGAGATGATCCATGTTGTGTCTAAAACTGGTGGGCATCTTGGTGCGGGATTGGGTGTCGTGGAATTGACTGTTGCTTTGCACCGCGTTTTTGAAGCGCCGAAAGATAAACTTATATGGGATGTGTCGCATCAGACTTACCCTCATAAAATTTTAACGGGGCGCCGTGATCAGATGTCCACTCTGCGCCAGCCAGGGGGGCTATCTGGCTTTGCGAAACGTTCTGAAAGTGAATATGATGCCTTTGGTGCGGGGCATAGTTCGACATCTATTTCAGCGGCTTTAGGTGTGGCCGCAGCGCGCGACTTGCGACGTGAGGGGGATATTGGCCATGTTGTTGCGATTATTGGCGATGGGGCGATGTCAGCAGGGCAAGCCTTTGAGGCGCTCAATAATGCAGGCGCCCTAAAGACCCACCTTATCATAGTTTTAAATGATAATGATATGTCCATTGCACCACCGACAGGCGCAATGGCAGATCATTTCCGTACACTTTCGCCCGACATCTCACAGAATTCAGGATATTTTGAAGCTTTGGGCTGCTCCTACCAAGGGCCTATCGATGGCCATGATGTTGAAACGCTCATCGCACATTTGGAAGGCGCTAAGACGTTAAAATCTGGCCCCGTATTGGTGCATGTTAAGACGCAAAAAGGCAAAGGCTTTGCTCCTTTTTCGCAGCGCCCTGATAAAGGGCATGCCACTGGCAAATTTGATGTGGTATCTGGGGAGAGCACAGAAACAAAATCAAATATCCCAAGCTATACCTCGGTTTTCGCTTCATCTCTTATAAATGCGGCGAAGAATGATCCTGATATTGTTGCCATAACAGCGGCGATGCCCGATGGCACGGGGCTACATGAGTTTGAAAAGGTTTTTCCAGAACGATTTTTTGATGTGGGTATCGCGGAACAACACGCTGTGACTTTCGCCGCAGGCCTCGCTGCATCGGGTATGAAGCCCTTTTGCGCGATTTATTCGACGTTTTTGCAGCGCGGTTATGATCAGATCATCCATGATGTTGCAATACAGAACTTGCCGGTTAAATTTGCGATCGACCGAGCTGGGGCTGTTGGCGCAGATGGTGCGACGCATGCTGGCTTGTTTGATCTTAGTTTTTTAGCCAATTTGCCGAATTTCATCGTGATGGCGCCAAGTGATGAAGGGGAGTTGGCGCATATGGTGCATACGGCCGCTCACTATAATGAAGGGCCAATCGCCTTTCGCTATCCTCGCGGCGAGGGGCAGGGTGTTGCTTTGCCCGATTGCCCTGAGATGTTGGCAATTGGAAAGGGCCGCATGATTGCTAAGGGAACAGATGTGGCCATCGTTTCATTAGGGACACGCTTAGAAAAATGCCGTCAGGCAAGAGATTTATTAGCCAAGCAAGGCATATCCTGCTCACTCGCGGATGCGAGGTTTGCTAAGCCAATCGATTTTGACATGATCAGAGATTTATCGAAACAACACAGCGCCTTACTTGTGCTTGAAGAGGGCGCCAGAGGCGGATTTGGGTCACAGGTGCTTCAATTTGTAGCCGAGCAAGGGTTTGTGCAAGCAGGGCTGAAAGTCAAAAGCTTGCATTTCCCAGATCAATTCGTTGAATATGCAGGAAAAGAAGAAGAGCGCATATCTGCGCTGAGTGTAACACGCATCTGCCAATGCGTAGAAGAGCTTCTATCCACGTAATACCAATGCATCCCGTCTGCCTCTGGGCCCATATTGGGTAAGGGCCAAGATGGCAGATGGTGCGCTGATGTTATGGTGATGAGGCGAATTTTTCTAGTTTAGTAGTGCGAATATTTGTGTTTGAGTGGAGGCAAGCAAGGTGTATGAATATGTCTTTTATCACTATGTTTTGAGAGTTTTTTGGGCAAAAAGTCGATAGTTGGTCCGATGGAAACCTAGAGATAAACGTAATTCTATATGCTGTTGTTGTAGCGTTTTCTTGTATGAGAATTAGCATCAATTTTGGTTGGAAATAGGTGTTGGGTGTCGTTGTAAGATAATATCTTTGGTGGAAGACTTTGAAATGCTTCGCCATCTAGCACCAAGGCGATTAGGGTAGGCACAATGGAAAATGTGGCGCGTGTTAATTTTGAACTGAAAATATAACGGATTATTCGTTACACTTTCATCAAGCAAAACGCGCAGCGCATTTTCTTCCTATTTAATTTTCTTCAGTTTCATCGTCATATAATGATCGCAGAGCGCTGGGTAAATAATCGTAGAATTTCTTAACCAGAACCTTTTTCAATTCCAAAGCATCAGATGCTGAAAATTCATCTAGGCTTTGAACACACGCAAATTTTATATCGCGAGCTTTTAATGCTTTTAGTGAATTTTGATCGTAGTTGTTCGGTTTTATGTAGACAACTTCACGGGAGGGATAAACTGCAGCTTGGTGTTCTTTTAAAGAAATGTGGTTGTTTAAACCAACAGGTAGAAATTGCTCTGCGGTGCGAAATTTTGGTTGGATTTGTTTGGCTAATATTGTCTTGTTCTGGGCAAAAAAATCCTCAAAAACCTTTTTACTTAAAGCATGTGGATGGTGCTCCACTTGGATGTAGTGCTTTTGCTTGGCTAGTAGGGCTGATAGCATTTGTGCTGTTTTGTAATGCGCAGGAAGATTTCCTTTGCGAAGAATTTTGTACCGCCATTTTCGCATGCGCAGTTTAAGCTTAAGGGGTAAATTTGACCGTTTGTTGCCGCATACTTTGAGCTTATTATCGCTGTCGTAAAAATCATCCATTCCAGTGGGGGCATTAAAAAAGAAGTCATCATTTAAATATATGAAGCTTTCAGAGAGACCTGGAATTCTCCACAACAAGGTTTCAATAGCTAACGAATTGAATGTTGGTAGATATTCTTCAAACCCTTGGTATATTTCTTTGTGGCTGACCACTTTAATTTTAGTAGCACCGCAAATCTCTTCTTGCTCAAACGCGCGCAGATATTTTGGGGTTTGATCATCGGTGATTATATAAATTGTTTCTATAAACGGAGCGTATTTTAAGATGGAGGCAATAGAAAAGTAAATTTCACCACAATCAGTGAATCGAGTTTCATACGTTGCATTCGATGGTTTTGATGTTAGAAAGCCATTTTCGCTCATAGCCTTTATTCTTTTCGCTTTATGTTGAGGATCGGTTCCGTCAACCCAAGTGATTACAGCGTCCATGTTTGTAAGGGCTCCAGCTTATTGAAAATATTGTATTAAAGTGAGGTTGGTGTTTGAATGCAATAAAATTAGGTCGCTTTTCTCACATCGCTCAAGCGCCCTGTAATGGCAGCGGCTGCGGCCATGGCGGGGGAGGCGAGGTGGGTTCTTCCTTTGTAGCCTTGTCGGCCTTCGAAGTTGCGGTTGGATGTTGAAACGCAGCGTTCGTATTCGGAGAGTTGATCGGGATTCATCGCAAGGCACATTGAGCATCCAGCCATGCGCCATTCAAAGCCGGCCTCTTTAAAGATCTCTGCCAATCCTTCTTCTTCCGCCTGCTGGCGCACAAGGCCTGAGCCAGGTACGATCATCGCGCGCAAGCCGGTTTTGATCTTTTTGCCCTTTAAAACATGAGCTGCGGCGCGCAGGTCTTCAATGCGGCCGTTGGTGCATGAGCCAATGAAGACTGTGTCTATTTCAATGTCAGTCATCTTCTGGCCAGCCTTAAGCCCCATGTATTCGATGGAACGGCGTGCGGCATCAACTTTTGCCCCTTCGAAGCTCTCAGGGTCTGGGACAACTCCTGAAATTCCAACCACATCCTCAGGCGAGGTTCCCCAAGTCACAATAGGTTCAATTGTTTCGGCAGCTATCGTGATTGTCTTATCAAAATACGCGCCTTGATCTGAATAGAGCGTTTTCCAATAGTCGACCGCTTGCTCCCATGCAGCCTCTTTTGGCGCATGTCTGCGGCCCTTAATATAGCTAAATGTTGTTTTATCAGGGGCGATTAGGCCTGCGCGGGCACCCGCTTCGATCGCCATATTACACACCGTCATTCGGCCTTCCATGGATAAGCTTTTTATCGCGTCCCCACAATATTCAATCACATGGCCAGTTCCACCGCCTGTGCCAATTGCGCCGATAACTGCGAGTGTGATATCTTTTGCGGTGACGCCTGGATTGAGCTTTCCAGTGATTTCCACTTTCATATTCTTTGATTTTTGTTGGATCAATGTTTGCGTCGCAAGCACATGTTCGACTTCAGATGTTCCAATGCCATGAGCTAAAGCGCCAAAGGCGCCGTGCGTTGCTGTATGACTGTCGCCGCAAACCACAGTCATCCCTGGGAGTGTCCAACCCTGCTCTGGGCCAACGATATGGACTATGCCTTGGCGGATATCTGACATTGGGTAATAATGCAGACCAAATTCTTTTGCATTGCGATCGAGGGCCTCGACTTGAATGCGGCTTTGTTCATTGGCGATGCCTTTTGTACGATCTTCTGTGGTTGGCACGTTGTGATCGGGCACGGCAATCGTTTTTTCAGGCGCGCGGACTGTGCGCCCAGCCATGCGCAGGCCTTCAAAAGCTTGAGGAGAGGTGACCTCATGAACAAGATGGCGATCAATATAAATGAGGTTGGTGTTCTCGTTGTCATTGGCAACCGTATGTGCTTCCCAAATTTTATCGTATAAAGTTTGGGGATGGCTTGTAGTCATAGCGCACATATTGCTCTCCTAAACATTGATTGCAGTAATATCTTGTAAAACTTAATATAAGTCAGGCCAAGGATCAATCTTCTTCATCATCTAAGTCATGTTGATCATGGTAAGATTTCATGTTGCTTTAAGATTGATGTATTTCATCCATTGAGATTCTTTTTAGAATGCTTATTATAGGTATGTTCTTGGCGTCACAGATTGAAGGCGCGTAATAAATGAAGAGATTCGTCTTGTCTTAGCGACGTGGTGAATCATCTTCGCCGATGATTAAGGAAGTTTTTATAATGACATCTCAGCAATCGCGCGCTGAAGCATTTGATGGTAATAAACTATTAGAGTTTATCACTGATACGCTCGCCCAAGATAAGGCACAAGATATTGTGACGATTGACCTCAAGGGAAAGTCTGAAATCGCTGATCATATGGTGATTTGTTCGGGTATGTCTACGCGCCAAGTGAGCGCTATGGCCGAAAAGCTTACAGAATCGCTCAAACAAAATTGCAATGTTTATTCTCGCCTTGAGGGCAAAGAGCAAGGTGATTGGGTTTTGATTGATGCGGGTGATGTGGTTGTTCATATCTTCCGCCATGAAGTGCGTGAGTTCTATCAGCTTGATAAAATGTGGATGGCTGCAGAAACGGCTCGCTCAACGGCTCAGTAATGCGGATTCATATCTGTGCTGTGGGGCGCTTAAAGGCTGGCCCAGAAGCAGAGCTTATCAAAGACTATCAGAGCCGGCTTGATCGTACAGGCCGGCCTCTTTCTTTAGGGCCGTTATCTATTCATGAAGTGGAAGATAAAAAGGCGCGTGGAATGGAGGCTGAGGCTGATCTGCTGATGCGCGTTATTCCAAAGGGTGCTTTTATTGTCACAATGGATGAACGCGGAAAGCTCTTAAGCTCCCCTGATTTTTCTCAAAAAATCGCAAGTTGGCGCGATGCTGGACGCCAAGATTTGGCCTTCATCATTGGTGGCGCGGATGGGATTGCACCAAGCTTGCGGGCCAAGGCAGATTTTTCGATTTCTTTTGGTAAAATGGTCTGGCCGCATATGATGGTGCGCGCCATGCTTTGTGAGCAACTTTACCGGGCTGCCAGCATTGAGGCGAGACTACCATATCATCGAGTATAGATTTTTGCTTTACAGTTGTGCATCCGCAATGATTTTATGCCATTACAGGGCATTAATTTTGAGGTTTTAGACTTGGTACTGGTCTCGAATGCAATTGAAGTATATGCTTTTCATAAATTGTCATATTGATTTTTGAGGCTTGTATTTATGTCACTAAAAAAACCAGTTGTTCTTTGCATTTTAGATGGTTGGGGCTTGCGCGCAGCAAAAGAAAACAATGCGCCTGCGCTTGCTCATACGCCAAATTTTGACAAGCTGATCGCAACTTGCCCAAATGATACTCTCATTACATATGGTCCTGATGTTGGTTTGCCGAAGGGGCAAATGGGCAATAGTGAGGTGGGTCATATGAATATTGGTGCCGGGCGTGTTGTTGCGATGGATCTTGGCCAAATTGATTTGGCAATTGAAGATGGCAGTTTTTTTAAAAACAGTGCTTTGATGGCATTTGCGCAAAAAATCAAAGCGGGGGGCGGCGTTGCGCATATTGCAGGGCTTGTTTCATCGGGTGGCGTCCATTCACATCAATCTCATTTGCTTGCGGCTGCTCAGGCTTTAGTTCAATCCGGTTTAAAAGTCGCCATTCATGCGATCACAGATGGGCGTGACGTTGCGCCGAGTTCTGCGCTTGGAACGATGGAAGAGTTTATAAGCTCTTTGCCAAAGGGTGCTGAAATTGTTTCGGTTTCTGGGCGCTATTTTGCAATGGATCGTGATAATCGATGGGAGCGCGTCAGTCAGGCGTATTTTGCGATGGTTCAGCCTGAAGATACAGTCAAAGCCAGCCCTTTAGAGATTATCTCCCAAGCTTACGAGCAGAATATAACGGATGAATTTATCAAACCTGTCGCGCTTGACGGCTATGAAGGCATGAAGGATGGCGATGGGCTGTTTTTTATAAACTTCCGTGCAGATCGAGCCCGTGAATTGCTCAGTGCAATCGCAGACCCAGATTTTAATGCATTTAAAACCGGTCCTCGGCCTGCGTTGTCATCTCTTCTGGGAATGGTGGAATATTCTGATCGCCATAATAGCTATATGGAGGCCTGTTATCCGAAAGAGGATATTAAAAACACTCTGGCTCAATGGATTTCTCAGCAGCAAAAGACGCAATTTCATATTGCTGAAACTGAAAAATATCCTCACGTGACATTCTTCTTGAATGGCGGCAATGAGGCGGCTGTTGCTGGAGAAGAGCGCTATATGGCGGCCTCTCCAAAGGTGGCGACCTATGATTTGCAGCCTGAAATGTCTGCCCCTGAAGTGAGTGAGCATTTTGTGGATGCGATTAAACGTGGTTTTGATTTCATTGTTTGTAATTTTGCTAATCCCGATATGGTTGGCCATACAGGCGATTTGGAGGCCGCGATTAAAGCGTGTGAGGCGGTTGATTTAGGATTGGGGCAGGTTGTTGAGGCTCTTGGTGATGTGGGAGGGCAACTCCTTGTTATTGCAGATCACGGCAATTGCGAAACGATGGTTGATCCTGAAACAGGCGGGCCACATACGGCACATACGCTTAATCCTGTGCCGGTGATTTTATACGGCGCGCAGCAAGGCGTTGCATTGCGCTCTGGTGGGCGCTTAGCGGATGTCGCGCCAACTATTTTAGAGTTGATGGCATTGGAGCAACCAAAAGAAATGACCGGTAAAAGTTTACTGATTTAATGAGATTAGCGCCATATATCCTGACAGCCCTTATGTGCTGTCTGCCCTTTGGGGTGCAAAGCGATGCCTTGAGTGATGCGCGCAAAACGGCTGACTTGTTTGCGCAAGCCCAACGCAACGTTGAAAGAGCGCGATCAGCTCAAGATCGTATCAAAGCGCTTTCGAGCTTAATTCTCGTCTATGAGGAGGGCATGATTTCTATGCGCTCTTCGTTAAGGCAATTGTCTTTATATCAAAAAGAACTCGAGCTTGAGTTTGAAGATGAAAAAGAACAAGTTTCTGAATTGTTGAGTGTTCTCATTAGTTTAGATACGCAAGCTACACCATCTGCGATGATTCATCCCCAAGGCCCACTTGCTCAAGCGCGCGCAGGGATGTTGCTTGCACAAGCAACACCGCAGTTGCAATCACAAGCAAAGATTTTTTCGGATAAGCTGGCTCAAATTGCAAAACTTCATTCTATTCAAGATGAATTAATTGGGCATTTAGAGCAGGGGTTGATCTATGCTCAAGAAGCGCGTGTGGAATTATCTTCCAGCATATCTTCACGCTCATCGATGCCAAAGCGCTTTGTGATGAATGATGAAAGAATGGCGTCTTTGATCGAAAGCGCAAATTCTTTTGAGGATTTCGCGGCCTCACTTGCGATTTTAGATACAATTGATGCGGTTCCTGAGGCGCAAGATGTCGCGCGTTTTAAAGGCAGGTGGAAGTTGCCTTTAAATGGGCAGTTCATCAGAAAATACAATGAAACGGATGCCGCGGGCGTGACGCGCCCAGGCTGGGTGCTTGCGGCACGTAAACAATCTCTTGTCTTAGCGCCGTGGTCTTCTACTATACGTTATAAAGGGCCTTTGCTTGATTACGGGAATGTGATTGTATTAGAGCCTGGAAAAGATGTCTTATTGGTTATAGCTGGTTTAGAAGAGGTTTATGGCGAGATTGGAGAAGTTGTGTCGGAAGCTCAAGTTGTTGGCAAAATGGGCGGAAGCCTTCCCGAATTGTCGGAGTTTGTGCAATCATCTGAAGAAGGCACCGGAGATTTGCTGACGGAAACCCTTTATATAGAGATCCGTGAGGGCGGGCACTCTGTTGATCCAGCGGGTTGGTTTTCAAGCTAACTTTTGAATTTAAGGAAATGCACGTTAAATGAGTGCTCCTAAGAGAGGAATAAAATGAAAAAATATCTTATGGCGAGCGCGGCGGGTATTCTGGCAGGTGGCTTGATTTCTGTGCAATTAGCGGCACCAATCATTGCCCAAGAGAGCGATCGTACGACAAATGTTTATGAACAATTGGATTTGTTTGGCGATGTGTTCGATAGAATTCGCAGAGAATATGTCGAAGATGTCAATGAAGAGGATTTAATTGAGGCTGCCATTGATGGCATGCTATCCTCTCTAGACCCACACTCGTCATACCTATCGCCCAAAGATGCCGCAGAGATGCGTGTGCAAACATCTGGCTCCTTCGGAGGGCTTGGAATTGAAGTCACGCAAGAAGATGGTTTTGTAAAAGTTGTGACGCCGATGGATGGGACGCCGGCTTATGTTGCAGGCATTGAAGCCGGTGATTTCATCACGCAGGTGGATGGGCAAAGCATCGTGGGCCTGACTTTGGGAGAAGCGGTTGACTTGATGCGTGGTCCTGTTGGATCAGAGATTGTTGTCACCGTTGTGCGCGAAGGCGTCGAAGAGCCATTCGATGTGTCGATTATTCGTGATACAATTAAATTGACGGCCGTTCGCTCTCGCATCGAAGGCAATTCCATCATCTTGCGCGTCGCGACCTTCAATCAACAAACCTATCCTAATCTTGCAGATGGGATTGAAAAGGGCATTGAAGAGCTAGGTGGCTTAGATAATCTCGATGGTATTGTTGTTGATCTGAGAAACAATCCAGGCGGATTGTTGGATCAGGCGATCAAAGTATCGGATGCCTTCTTGAATGAAGGTGAAATTGTTTCAACACGCGGACGCGAATTAGCGGATAGTTCTCGTGTGAATGCCAAGCAAGGCGATCTTGCCCAAGGCAAACCCATTGTTGTTTTGATTAACGGCGGTTCTGCTTCTGCTTCAGAAATCGTTGCAGGTGCTTTGCAAGACCACCATAGAGCGGTGGTTGTTGGAACAAAGTCATTCGGGAAAGGCTCTGTTCAGACAGTGCTCCCCCTTCGCCAAGATGGGGCCATGCGTTTAACAACAGCACGTTATTACACACCTTCCGGACGTTCCATTCAAGCACTTGGTGTCTCTCCTGATATTGTTGTCAACCAACCACCACGTGAATTGCCGACAGATGAGGAAGTGGCAGAAGAACGCCCAGTACGCTCTGAGGCCGATCTGCGTGGCTCGCTCGGCAATGATAGCCTAAGCGAAGATGAGCGTCGCCAGATTGAAGAAGAGAGAGAAAAAGCCGAAGAGACGGCGAGATTGCGCGATGAAGATTTCCAACTTTCATACGCATTAGATCTTCTCAAAGGTCTCTCGAAGCTTGAGAAATAGCGTTGAGGGGCGTTTATGACTGTGAATAAAGATGAACTTTCTTATCGGCCCTGTGTCGGCGTTGTCTTGATAAATGACAATGGAAAGATTTTTGTAGGGGAACGCAACGACTGCCCTGAGGCATGGCAAATGCCTCAAGGTGGCGTTGATGAAGGAGAAGATCCACAAGATGCGGCTTTTCGGGAGTTGTTTGAGGAAACGAGCGTTCCCAAAGAAGCTGTCGAACTATTGGCCTGCACGCCCGAATGGCTAACCTATGATCTCCCAGACTCTCTTATTGGGAAGGTCTGGGGCGGGAAATACCGCGGGCAAAAGCAATTGTGGTATCTCTTTAAGATAAGGGGAGGCGAAGATTGCATTTCTTTGGATGTTGAATATCCAGAATTTGCCCGTTGGAAATGGAGCACCCCAGAAGATTTGATCGCTGAGATCGTTCCATTTAAGAAAGCGATTTACACACAAGTGTTAGGTCACTTTAAAGATCAGCTTTAGAAAACTTAAAGGGCCGATAGGCCCTTTAATCTTTGTTTAGATTAGTAATTACCCGTTTTTGTGAAAAGGCCTGCGTCTAGGGCGGCTTTTCTGAGGGCGTTGGATTTATTAACAGTTTCCTGGAATTCTGCTTCTGGATCGCTGTCAAAGACGACGCCGCCACCCGCTTGAATATATAGCTTTTCATCTTTAATCACGCTTGTACGCAGGGCGATACAGATATCCATATCACCATTAGATGAAAAATAACCGACACCACCGCCGTAAACACCACGTTTTTCAGGCTCTAATTCGTCAATGATTTCCATCGCACGCACTTTAGGAGCGCCTGAAACGGTGCCTGCGGGCAGGCCTGCGAGCAAGGCGGAGAGGGCGTCATGCTCTTTGGAGAGTGTTCCTTCCACGTTCGAGACGATGTGCATCACATGTGAATAGCGCTCAATAATGAACTCTTCCGTTGGGCGCACCGTCCCGATCTCCGCCACGCGGCCGACGTCATTGCGGCCAAGATCTAATAGCATCAGATGTTCGGAAAGTTCTTTTTTATCGGACAAAAGATCCAGCTCGAGGGCTTTGTCTTCCGCAGGTGTTGCCCCGCGGTGCCGCGTACCTGCGATTGGGCGGATTGTGACCGTACCCTCTTTTGATTGTACTAAAATCTCAGGAGAGGCGCCGACAAGTTGATATCCACCAAAATTAAAGAAGAACATATAGGGCGACGGATTAGTGCGTCTTAAAGAGCGGTACAATGCAAAGGGGGGAAGCGGAAAATTATGCGTCCATCTTTGCGCTGGTACAACTTGGAAAATGTCACCTGATTTAATGTATTCTTTTGCTTTTTCAACGGCTTGTAGGTAGCCTTCTTTTGAAAAGTTTGACGTGGCTTCCTTCAGATCAACTTGCGTGCCAAAATCATGCGTGATTTCTGACGGCACACGTTCTAAATCGCGCAAAGCGTCCATAACACGCTCTGCTGCTTGAGCATAGGCTGCCTTCGCTGAGACACCCGCAGTGATCCATGCGGGGGAAACCAGTGTCACATCGCCTTTGACACCATCAAGGATTGCAATAACAGAAGGGCGAATGAGCACCGCATCGGGCAAGCCGATTGGATCTGGATTTATATTTGGAAGATCTTCGACAAGGCGGATCATATCATAGCCGAGGTAGCCGAATAATCCCGCACTTGCCGCAGGCAGATCGCTGGGAATATCGACTTCGCATTCTTTAATAAGCGCGCGAAGGGAAGTGAGAGGATCCTCTTTCTGGGCAGTGTAATCCGTATCATCAAAGCGCGCATTGCGGTTGATTGAGGCGGATGTGCCGTCACATTTCCAAATAAGGTCAGGCTTGAAACCAATGATTGAATAGCGCCCGCGTATCTCACCACCAGTCACAGATTCAAGCATAAAGCTATCTTTGCGCGCGCCGGCAAGTTTGAGCATGATCGAGACGGGAGTGTCGAGATCGGCGGCTATTTTTGTGTAAACAAGTTGGTTTAAACCCGCATTATATCCGGCTTCAAAGTCACTAAATTCAGGAATGATACGGGCCATGTTTGATGCCTGTCTTATCGTAAATGAGAGTGAACCGCATTCAATGCGGCTTGATTAATAGTGACGCCTTCACGCTCTTGCAAAGCTTCTGTGAAAGCAGCGATCACATCTTGTGAAACACTTTGAGACGCTTGAAAATTGTAGTTTTCGGCGATGGACGTGTTCTCAGAGTTTTCAGAAGGTTGAGATACGCGAGATATTTTCGCGATAAGAATGCTGTTCTCATCATTTATTAAAGTCGTTGCCCCTTCTTTCAACTCAGGTGCAAAAATAGCATCGATAAATCCTTCTGGAAGATCATCCATATTCTCTTGGCGTGTCAGCCCGTTGTATTCTTTTGTGACCAATCCTAGATCTGCAATAAACGTGCCTGAAGCGACTTTGCTCTCAAGTTCGGCTGCTTTATTCGTCAAGGCGGAAGTGATTTCCTCTTGCTCCCACAAGCGTGTGACATCGCTTTTTACTTCATCATAAGGTTTGAGTTCTGGTGCAATGATCGCATTGGAGCGCAAGGAGAAGATCCCGCCATTTTGGAGTTCAATGACTTCAGGAAAATCCCCGACCAATGCGGCTTGTGCTGCGTTTGTAAAGGTTGAGAGGCTTTCGATTTCGCCTGTGATGCCTTCATGCCAGTTTAATTCGACAAGTTGCATCGGTGTTTCTTGTGCAATTTCTTCGAGCGTTGCTCCCGATGCGAGGAGGTCATCGACGTCATTATATACGTTAGAAAGCTCACGAGCCGCTAAATCGACCTTCAAAGCAGCCTCAATTTCAGGCTTTGCATCTTCAAAGCTTGTATTTGTTGCATCTATAACGCCGTTGATGCGGAAAATAGCTGGGCCAATGTCTGTATCAAACGGACCAACTGTTTCATTGGTATTGGCGGCAAATATGTTTTCACCGTTTGTACCAAGCTCCGCTTGTGTGAGATCGCCCATATCTACGTCAATAAGCGTTAAATCTCGTGCGGCAACCTCGGCCTCAAACGTGCTCGCGCCAGAAGAGATGCGATCCACTGCGTTTTGTGCTTCTTCATCTGTGCCAAAGACAAGGCGCTCGATCAAGCGGCGCTCTGCTTGATTGTAAATGGCCTTATTTTCTTCATAGAGTGCGCGCACTTCGTTTTCATCTACATCTATTGAGGTTGAAAGGCTATTTGGCGTCAGCCAAATATAGGTCAGGGCCTTCATCTCAGGTGATGTGAAGCGGGCTTCATTGTTGTTATAGAAAGCTCTTAGCTCTTCTTCCGTTGGCTCTGAAATGCTATCTAATACGGCGTCTGATGTGAGGCGTGCTGTTATGATATCGCGCTCTTCTGTGAGCCAAGTAACGACTGTATCCCCATAAGATTGCGGCAGGCTTATTCCTGTCGCGATTGCGCCTACGAGAATTGCACGTGTGTTTTCTTTTCGAATACTGTCTTCAAAATCTTTCTCGTTCAACCCGATGCGACGCAAGCTATCGCGGTAGAGCTCGGCATCAAACGTACCGTCAAGGCCGTTGAATGATCCCAATCCTAAGATCGCTTGGCGTAAGTTTTCATCGCCAATTGACAGGCTTAGTCGCTTCGCTTCACCATCGAGTGCGGCTTGGCTTGTGAGTTGAGATAAGACGAGGGAAGGGATGCCGAATTGTTCTGCTTGTGCTGCGCTGATTTGTGTTCCGAATTGACGCTGCAAGTTTTGCAGTTGGCTTTGAAGGGCGCGAGAATATTCATCAACGCTAACTTTTGTTTTACCAACTGTTGCTGCATTTTGAATTGAGCTGCCAAATTGAGATGTTCCAAAACCACCCATAGCAAGAATTAAAAGGGCTAATATACCCCATACAATAAACTTACTAAATGAACTTTTACTACTCAATATTCTTCCTCCGAAATGTCGAAGCGCGCAGGCCCATATGGGGCAGGGCGTCTATTTCTATTATCTCTGTGTTAAAGAATATTTATTGTTTAAATGAAGCCGCCGCAAGGGAGAAGCGGCTTGATCTATGATTTTGAGCAGAAATTCATAGATCATCATGCTGATAACCTATGAATTGAGAAAGATTTTTAATCTTGGCCGCGGTATGGCTGAACGTATTGCAGCGCCATATCCCATGGAAAGAAAATCCATGTATCTTGGGAAACTTCGGTGATGAAGCTATCGACTTGCGGGCGGCCTTTTGGCTTTGCGTAGACAGTTGCGAGATGGGCTTTCGGATAGAGCTTGCGAACAAGCTCAAGCGTTTTGCCGCTGTCAACCAGATCATCAATGATCAAAACGCCTTCACCATCGCCCATGAGCTCACCATCAGGGGCTTTAAGAACTTTTGCTTCACTGCGATCTTGATGCTGATAGGATTTAACAGCGATTGTATCAACAACACGGATATCAAGCTCGCGTGCTACAATCATCGCAGGCGCCATGCCGCCGCGGGTGATGGCTACGATTGCGCGCCAATTGCCATCTTCTGGGCCTTTCCCATCAAGGCGCCAAGCAAGCGCACGAGAATCGCGGTGGAGTTGGTCCCAGCTGACATGGAAGCCTTTTTCATGAGGTAAACGTTCAGACATTTGTGAGCCCTTTAATTTAGAAGAAGTTTTGCGCTTAAAGCCGCCAAAAGGCCGCCGCAAACGCGGTCGATGATTTTTTTGAGTTTTAAATAAACGCCACGAGTGGTTTCAAGGCTAAAAATACGACTGATGATGATACTCCAGCCACATTGATTGATGAAAACAATGAGCACAAGCAGCGTTTTGAGCCAAGTTGGCGTTGCCGCTGGTATAAGAGTTAAGAAGACTGTTCCAAAAAAGAGTGCTGATTTTGGGTTTGCAAGCTGCGTTGTTATGCCGAGGCGAATAAGCTCACGGGGTGTCGAGTTTTGCGGCAAATCCTCGGCTCCTTCTAGGAAAAGCGGTTCAGCGGAATGTTTCCACATTTTATAGGCTATATACAAGAGATATGCCGCGCCAATTATTTTGAAGCCGATAAGGAATGCCGGCGCGAGATTAAAAAGGAGGGTGAGGCCAAAGAGGGAGCAAAGCATCCAAAGCGCTGTCCCAATGCCCAGTCCGAGGGAAAGATAGACACCATTACGCATGCCTTCGCGCAAAGCAGTGCGGGCCACCAATAGGACGGCTGGCCCAGGGGACATTACTGCCGCTAAATGCACAAAATAAATGGCGATAAAGGCTGCAACAGTCATGATTTACGCTTTGCTACTGTCTGGCGCATCAAGGCGCAAAGCAAACGCACAATAATCGCGGTAGCCTTGGCCCCAGCCAACGCGGAAACCTTTTTCATGAGGTATGTGCTCTGACATTATGAGCCCCTTATGTTAGAACAAGTTTTGCGCTGAGGACGGCTAGAAAACCACCACAAACGCGGTCGATGAGTTTCTTTAGTTTTAAGTAAGTGCCTCGTGTGGTTTCAAGGCTAAAAATCCGACTAATCACAATGCACCATCCGCATTCGTTAATAAAAACGATCACAACCAATAATGCTTGAAGCCAAACAGGCGTTGTCGCTGGCATTAAAGTGAAAAAGACAGTCCCGAAAAAGAGTGCTGTTTTTGGGTTTGCCAATTGGGTTGTAATGCCGAGGCGGATAAGTTTGAGTGGGGAGGAGGATTTGGGCAGGCGTGAAGAAGATTGGATATGCATTGGATCTGCGGCGTGCTTCCACATCTTATATGCAATATAGAATAAATACGCCGCTCCAATTATTTTGAAACCAATGAGCAAATTGGGTGCAATCTTAAAGAGGGTGGTTAAGCCAAATAGCGAACATAGCACCCACATTGTTGTCCCAATGCCAATCCCTAGGGATAAGTACGTCCCATTCCTCATGCCTTCACGCATAGAGGTTCGGGCCGCCAGCAGAACTGCCGGCCCTGGAGAGACTGCTGCAGCAAGGTGCACGAAATAGATGGCAACAAAGGCAGCAAGTGTCATGTTTTACGCTTTTGTAATATCTGGTGCGTCAACAGCTTTCATGCCAACAACATGATAACCTGCATCAACATGGTGCGTTTCACCAGTAACACCGGCGCTCAGGTCTGAAAGTAGATACAAAGCCGATCCGCCAACATCATCAGTTGTTACATTGCGGCGCAGTGGTGAGTTATACTCGTTCCATTTCATGATATAGCGGAAGTCGCCAATGCCAGATGCCGCAAGCGTTTTGATTGGGCCTGCTGAAATCGAGTTACAACGAATGCCGTCTTTGCCAAGATCCTCTGCAATATAGCGAACAGAGGATTCTAATGCAGCTTTTGCAACGCCCATGACATTATAATGCGGCATCACTTGCTCAGCGCCGTAATATGTCAAGGTCAGCAGAGAGCCGCCCTCAGGCATGATGGCCGCAGCGCGTTGGCAAACTGCAGTGAATGAATACACTGAAATATCCATTGTCATTGCGAAGTTGTTGCGGCTTGTATCAACGTAGCGACCCCGAAGTTCGCCTTTGTCTGAAAAACCAATTGCGTGAACAACAAAATCAATCTTGCCCCAGCGTTCTTTGATTCTATCAAAGAGGCGATCGATAGATTCACCATCAGATACATCACACTCTTCAACGAAGTCGGAGCCCAGCTGAGCTGCAAGTGGATCAACGCGTTTTTTCAAAGCATCGCCTTGGTAAGAAAAGCAAAGCTCAGCGCCGTGTTCAGCGAGTGTTTTTGCAATTCCCCAAGCGATTGATTTGTCATTCGCAAGGCCCATAATCAGGCCACGTTTGCCTTCCATCAATTTTGTCATGGATAACCTGCACTTTCTAAATATTTTTCATATCCGTTGCCTTTAAAACTTTTGGCGTTCTCTCGCAAGCCTCTTGCTGTTTATACAGGGTTAGCTTTTTGCAGTTTTTCATTCTGTGTTAAGGATCCGTGTCGAAAAATATGGGCACGCGTTTTGCTTTAACTCTTGTTTTCTTCATCTTATTACGATGATGATGTTGGATATGGCCTGAGGAGGAATAAATGATTTTATCAGATGTAAAGCGCAAAGGTATTTTTGCAGGTGATAATCCCTTCGAGCTTATACGGGGGTGGATGTCTGAGGCGGAAATAAGTGAACTCAATGATTTCAACGCTATTTCTCTGAGCACCGTCGATCAAGAGGGGATGCCAAATGCGCGTATGGTATTGCTCAAGGAGGTGAGTAATGAGGCCTTTTATGTCTATACGAATTACAACAGTGCCAAGGGGCGCGAATTAGATCACACTCAAAAGGCGGCCTTTGTTATGCATTGGAAATCGCTGAGGCGCCAAATTCGCGTGCGCGGCTTGGTTGAGCGTGCAGATGATAAGAGTTCTGATGACTATTATAATAGCCGCTCATTGGGGAGCCGTATCGGAGCCTGGGCGTCGAAACAATCCGAACCTCTGGAGTCTCGCACGCGCCTGGTCGAAGCGGCCGCTAAAGCGGGCATAAAGCATGGTGCGACGCCTAAGCGCCCTCCTTTTTGGGGAGGGTATAGGATTTTGCCTCTGGAGATCGAGTTTTGGGCGGATGGTGAGTTCCGCCTTCATGATAGGTTTGTTTGGCAACGCGAAACATTGAGCGCTGGGTGGGTGATCAACAGGCTAAATCCATGAATTGCACATATGAATATGAATGAAATTCATAAATAATATCATACATATTAATGAGAAACCTGCCTAAATAGACAAGTACTATAGTATTGCTTGGCGCGCCATAACTCATATATACACTACTTTTCGTATGTAAAAACGTACGTTAAGGCGCCTCACTGGGGTAGTGGGGGGCGTATTCGATAAGAATGTGGTAGGAAGATTATGAATAGTGATTGTGGTTCTTATGCGGTGTCTGGCCGTGTTAAATGGTTTGATCAGGTGCGCGGCTTTGGTTTCGTTGTGTCTGATGAGGGTGGTTCAGACATCTTGCTGCATGCAAATGTTTTGCGCAATTATGGTCAGAGCTCTGTTGTTCAGGGTGCTGAAATCATCTTGATGGCCAAGAAAACTGAGCGAGGGGTTCAGGCGACTGAGGTCATGGAGATCATCACTTCTGAAACCTCTGAAGATCCTGTTTTAGATGATTTGCTCGATAGTGGCATCGATTATATGAGCTTGCCTCTTGAACCAGCGCGAGTGAAGTGGTTTGATAAAACGAAGGGCTTTGGCTTTGCTAATGTTTTTGGGCGCTCGGCTGATGTCTTTGTACATGTTGAAGTGTTGCGCCGTGGCGGCTTTTCAGATCTGCAGTCTGGTGAAGCTGTTGGATTGCGTATTATCGAAAGCGATCGTGGGCAGCTCGCTGCTGATGTGGTTGCATGGGACATGGAAGCGCGTGAGCGTGAAAATTTTGATGATTAAATAATAAAGGTGCATATATGGGCGTTATTTTTTTTAAAAGCATTTTAAAATTTCGATCCATATTTGTACTGTTCGGGTTGTGTTGTTGCAGCATTTTGCTGCAACCTATGCCTCTTACGGCAAAAAATGCATGTGACGCACATCAGGTGTTGATTGTTTCGTCCAAAGAATATTCTCAAAATAACAAAAGTGCCGCACTCAATAATGCTCAGGTATTTTCTGTAGAAATCGCGGATACCGCTCAAAAGCAAGCTATTGGCTTGATGCATCGAGAAAGTATGGCGCGATCACATGGTATGCTTTTTCTTTTTGGACGTCCAAAGCCTACAAGCTTTTGGATGAAAAATACATTGATACCTCTGGATATGCTCTTTCTAAATCAAGAAGGGGTTATCACTAAAATTCATGAGAATGCGATTCCCTTAGATACGACTCCGATATTTGGAGGTAACTCCGTTTATGCCGTATTGGAAGTGAATGGAGGGTTGTCTCGCGAATTAGGCATCTCTGAGGGGGATGTTATTCTTCATTCGGCTTTTGAAGGTGCTTACAAATTATATTGTGAATAATTTCGGCCTGTGCGCCTCTTGTGCTTAGGAGATCAATTTTTCTCTGAGTGGGGTTGGAAGAAATCTGCCCGTTTTGAAGGGTAATTATTTGGTTATTTTTGTAGATTGTAAAAAAAATGAAAAATATTCAACTTTTTCAAAAAAAAGCCCTTTTCATTCCAATAAGACTTCTGTAGATCAACGCTCACGGTCGGGGCGTGGCGCAGCCTGGTAGCGCACCTGTTTTGGGTACAGGGGGTCGTGAGTTCGAATCTCGCCGCCCCGACCATAAAAAGTTATTACTTTTTAAACATATAGCATTCATAATAAATTGAACTTTCATGTTGTCATCTTCGCATAAGATGATTACTTATGATGTGTGTGGTATTTTTTACCATCAGAGAGAATTCGTCGCTCTGAAGTTTTGAGATTGTTTTAACAATTCGACTTTGGTGCAAACCGAAATTGCATCCCTTCGAAGCTTTGTAAGGGACGTAAGAATAAACTGGCATGTATGTGCGAATGTGGTTTGGTATGTAAGATGCATCAAAAGGCCACGTATTTCCAGCGTGTTGGTGATAAATTGGACCGTGAGTGAGCGAGCAGCCCTCATGATGTCTTTAGGAAACGAGATGCAGTATATGCATTCTGGCTTGATGCCAAATGAAGAACGCTTGGCGCCTTATATTTTTATAAGGCCCATTATGTGTTTTTCTGAATACATTAAGAATGCGCATCACATTATAACCACTCAAATCGCCGTCTGTCTCCAGCTCAGGAAAGCGGGCGACCCTTGGGTGCAGGACTATTTTAATGGCAAAAAAAATGCTTATAGATGCTACACATGGCGAGGAAACTCGCGTTGTTGTAGTTGAAGGGAACAAAGTCGAAGAATTTGATTTTGAATCTGAAAACAAACGCCAGCTGGCGGGAAACATATATCTTGCAAAAGTAACGCGCGTAGAGCCGTCTTTGCAGGCTGCTTTTGTAGATTATGGCGGGAATCGCCATGGTTTCTTAGCCTTTTCAGAAATACATCCTGATTACTATCAAATCCCTGTTGCCGATCGCGAAGCTCTTTTGGCGGAAGAAATTGCTTACGCTCAAGCGCAAAAAGATGAAGATGAAAAGCCAAAGCGCTCTCGTCGCCGTGTGCGCTCACGCTCTAAAGTGAGGCCGGCTTCAGCAAAAGAAGAATCATCAGTTGCAACATCAGAGATTGAAGCGCCATTAGAAGAAAATGCACTTGATCTAATTGATTTAGATGTTTCGGAAGTCGAAGATCTTTTGATTGAAGATGGCGTTTTTCCAGCATCAGATGCAGAGGCGCCAATTGCTGCGGCTTCAGATGTTTCGATTTTCTCGAGCCAAGAGCAAACGCTTGAAGAAGCTTTAGCTGCGGAATTGGCGACGGTTGAAGGCGAGGTTATCGATTTAACTGAAGGCGATAGCGAAGCGGTTATCGTTGATGCCGAAGAGCTTGATCAAAAAGAGGCATCTGAGGATGATGCCGAAGATGAAGATAAAGAAACTGCCGCGGATCGTGACGAAACAATCGAGAGTATTGCGGATGATGATACGCCGGATGAAATTCGTCCAAAGCGCATCCCAAGGCCGCGCCGTTATAAGATCCAAGAGGTTATTAATGTCCGCCAAATCCTCTTGATTCAAGTTGTTAAAGAGGAGCGTGGAAATAAAGGCGCTGCTGTAACAACATATCTTTCTCTCGCGGGACGTTACTGTGTATTGATGCCAAACACTGCCAGAGGGGGCGGCATTTCTCGCAAAATCACGAATATCGCAGATCGCAAAAAGTTAAAAGAAATAGCTGGATCTCTTTCTGTTCCGCAAGGGGCGGGGCTCATCATTCGCACAGCTGGAAGTCAGCGCAGCAAAGTTGAAATCAAGCGCGATTATGAGTATCTGAAGCGTATGTGGGAGCAAATTCGGGAGCTTACGCTCAAGTCTATTGCACCGGCTAAAATCTATGAAGAAGGCAATCTAATCAAGCGCTCAATTCGTGATCTTTATTCGAAAGAGATTGATGAAGTTGTCGTTGATGGTGAAGCAGGTTTCTTAGAGGCGCGCGGATTCATGAAAATGATCATGCCAACCCATGCGAAACATGTGAAGGCTTATAGAGAAAAGCTTCCTTTATTTACGCGTTATCAAGTTGAGAGCTACCTAAGCTCAATGTTTAACCCTGTCGTTCAGCTTAAATCGGGTGGTTATATCGTTATTGATGTAACAGAAGCGCTTGTTGCTGTTGATGTGAACTCAGGGCGGGCGACGAAAGAAGGCTCGATTGAAGAAACAGCCCTTCGCACGAATATTGAAGCGGCTGAAGAAGTCGCACGCCAAGCGCGCTTGCGTGATTTAGCTGGATTAATTGTGATTGATTTCATTGATATGGAAGAGCGTCGCAATAACTCAGCAGTTGAAAAGCGTTTGAAAGATAAATTGAAATCTGATCGTGCGCGCATTCAAGTCGGCCGCATTTCTGGCTTTGGCCTTTTAGAAATGTCGCGCCAGCGTTTGCGTCCAGGGATGCTCGAAGCGACAACTCAGCCTTGCCCACATTGCCACGGCACAGGCCTTGTGCGTTCTGATGACAATATGGCGCTCAATATTCTCCGTCAAATTGAAGAAGAAGGCACAAGAAGAAGAACGCGTGAAGTTCTCCTGAAAGCGCCTGTGGCGGTTGTGAATTATCTCATGAATATGAAGCGTGAGGCCATTGCTCAAATAGAGGCTTCCTTCGATATGTCTGTTCGTATTGAAGCGGATCCTGCTATGATTTCACCAGACTTTAGCTTGGAGAAATTCAAAACGGCGACACGTGTGCTGCCAAAAGAAAAGCCGCCTGTTGTCTCTGCCTCTCTTGATCTTATGGCTGATTATGATGATGAGCAGCTTGAAGAGGAAAGCACAGAAGAGCTTGAGCAAAGCGAAGAGCAAACAACCAAGAAAAAGCGCCGCCGTCGTCGTCGCCGTAAGAATGGCGTGAATGATGTTGAAACACATTCGGAAGCATCGGAGGCGACAGATAACGCCGAAACTTCAGCTGAAGTTGAAGAGGGTGCCGCTGAAGAAGAGCCTCAGGCGCAAAAGCCACGCAGGACACGTCGCTCGCGTTCAAGAAATCAGAAAGACAATTCTAATGAAGTGTCTCAATCTGATGAAATGCAGATTGCAGAACCTGAGGATTCGAATGAATCCCTATCATCAGATACGCCAGAAACGTCTTCTGAAGATAAAGAGGATGTGAAACCAAGGCGTCGCCGTCGGTCTGCTAAGAAAGATAGAGCGGCTGAGGTTGGCACGGCTGAACAAAGTGAAGAAGGCGCGCAGTCGCCATCCGAGCAAGACGCACCAAAACCAAGGCGTCGCCGTCGTACAAAAGTTGAGGCTAGAACTGAGGTTGCGCCTGAAGTTACAGCTGAGGTTGCGCCTGAAGGTACTACTGGGGCTGCTGCAGACAATGATGCGACAGAAGTCGAGAAAGCAGAAGACACGCCAAAGCCAAAGCGCCGCCGCCGCACCAAAGCGGAGATAGAGGCTGCAAAGCTTGCGAAAACGTCTGAAACTGAAGGCTCTGAAGCGAGTGAAGAGGCGCCAAAGCCAAAACGCCGCCGCCGCACCAAAGCTGAAATTGAAGCAGAGAAAGCAGCCAGCCAAGCAGAAGGTGAAGAGGCCGCGCCAAAGCGCCGTCGCAGAACAAAAGCTGAGACGGAAGATGGCAAAGCTATTTCATCTCCTAAAGAAGATACTTCAGCGCCTTCAGCGACTGCAAGTGAGGCGCCTGTCGCTAAAGCAGAGCCTGTTGCTGTTGATAATGTTGCGCCTGTTGCAGTTGAAAAACCTCAAGCGGTTGAACAAGATGGCCCGCCTAAGAAAAAGAAACGAGGCTGGTGGTCTCGCACCTAAAGAAAGCTTCTTTTAAAGATCTTGATAAAGCGTGTAAGCAGATATTGCTTATGCGCTTTATTGCTTTTATCGCACAAGAATGTGATCGTTTTAGCCACAAAATACTCTGGCCTTATAATCATTAAAGTGGCATGAGGTGTCCTATGTTGGGTATAGAAATTTTAGACGCTTCGCTTGTGGTTTCATTGATATTAGCATTCTTCGGGGGTGTTATATCTTTTTTGAGTCCTTGTGTTTTACCAGTGGCATTGCCTTATCTTGCTTATATGGGGGGCGTGAGCGTTACCGATATGCAAGAAACAACGGCTGCACGCAGGCGCGCCTTTATATCTGCTGTATTTTTTGTCTTAGGGCTCTCTACAGTGTTTCTGCTTTTAGGGGCCGCGGCTTCTGAAATTGGACGCCAAATTCTTTTTTATCAGCATTATTTCGCAATTTTTGCTGGGGTGATTGTGATCGTTTTCGGTCTGCATTTTATCGGCATATTCCGCTTGCGCTTCCTCGATAGAGAAGTTCGAGTGGATGTCGGCGATAAGGGCGGCTCCTCCTTTGGTGCGTATCTACTTGGCCTTGCATTCGCATTCGGATGGACGCCATGCCTTGGGCCAATTTTGGGAGGCATTTTGACAATTGCTGCGAAAGAAGCAGAAATCACAAAAGGTGTGTCTCTTCTTGCCGTTTATGCAGCAGGTCTTGGCTTGCCGTTCCTTTTACTCGCCATTTTCTTGCCAAGGCTCAATAGGCTGATGTCTTGGATGAAGAGGCATTTGCAAACAGTTGAACGTGTCTCTGGCTGTTTTCTTTTGGTAATAGGTGTGCTTCTTCTAACGGGTCAGTTTACAGCCATTTCCAATTGGCTACTTTCTGCATTCCCATTTCTACAAAATATTGGCTAAGTCGTTTTGAGGCTTACTATTTATTAGAGATTTTTGTAGCATCTTAAATGTAATGTTAGGTGTTATACCATGAATGATTTTGCAAAAGAAAATGCGAGCAATGTAAAGCGTCGGCGGGTGTTCTATATTCCTGGGTATGATCCTATTCCTCCTCGTCGGTATCGGGAGTTATATCGTAAAGAGGGGCGGGAACAGGCTGAAATTTCAGGCTTCTCGCTGTCACAAACCCCCAAAACGGGCGATAGGTTTGGGTGGAGTGTTGAGGGGCAGTTTGAGGAGGCTCAAACTTATGTTGAAATCGACGTGCTGGAATGGGCTGATATTGTTCAATCAAGTATGAAGGCGGGCATCTTGCGCACATATCTCATCTTGATTTCAACGGCGTGGATTTATATTCGTTCGGGCACACTACGTGATTTGATGAAATTGCGTCGCGGACCAATCATAGCGGCTTTATATCCAGTTGCGATGCTTTTGGGGCAGCTTGTTTTAGCTGTTGCATTATTTTTGTCGTTATTGTGGGCTTTCTCACTGTTTCCACCGCCGATGACTGGATTAGGCTATATTATCGCACCAATTGCCTTTTGCCTTTTGCTGAGGTGGTTTAAAAAAGTTGATAATAAAATTTTCGCCTATTACCTTATGCATGATTACGGCTTCTCGGCGCGTTGGCGTGGGGCTGAGCCTCCTGTTTTGCGGCCGCGCATTGCGGAGTTTCAGCGCGATATTGCGCAGGCGCTCAGGCAAGATTGGGATGAAGTTTTGGTGGTTGGGCATAGTTCTGGTGCTCATTTGGGCGTTCAAATCTTGGCCCAGCTTTTGAGAGAAGAACCGGAATTGCAATCTTCTGGGACGTTATCTTTTATGTCCTTAGGGCAGGTTATCCCTATGGTTTCTTTTTTGCCAGATGCACAAAAGTTGCGGCAAGATTTGCAATATTTAAGCGCGCATGTTGGCCTCTATTGGGTGGATATTTCCGCGCCAGGTGATCCTTGTTCGTTTTCTTTGTGTGATCCTATCGCTTGTACAGGCGTTGCCTGCACTGAATCTTTTCAGCCCAAAATCATCTCAGCCGCCTTCACGCAAACCCTTTCTAAAAAGAAGCAAAACGAAATCAAGCAGCGCTTCTTTCGCCTACACTTCCAATATTTATGCGCTTTCGATCGCCCCGATATATTCGATTACTTCTCTATTACTGCAGGCCCTCTCACATTGCGCGATCGTTTTATGAATGTTCCTGAAAGCCCGAGTGTTATTAAGGTAAACGCTAATCGCCATACTTCAATAAGTCGCGCAAATGACAGATAAAATGATCCCCCCAAAGCCGAAAGCAAGGCCTGAGAAGGCGAGCTTGCGCGAGTATGTAAAGCTTTTCCGCAAAGATATATTATCCGCTCAGCCCGCGAAGCTTTATAAAGCTTGGATGGCTGAGTTTCGCACGCCGTTTTTCCGTTCATATCTCGTTAATCAACCCTCTCTTGTCAAACGCGTTTTGAAAGATGAGCCGATGGATTTCCCCAAATCTGGACGGATCGCTGAAGGGTTGAGGCCGCTTTTAGGAGAAAGTGTCTTTTTAACAAATGGCGAAGTTTGGAAGCGCCAAAGACGTATCATAGACCCTGCGTTTGAGGGAGGGCGTTTGAAAGATACATTTCCGGCTATGTGGATGAGCGCGCAGGCGATGGTCAGGCGATTGGAGAGCGCAGACGCCCTGTTGGATATAGAGCCAGAGGCCTCACATGCGGCCGCAGATGTCATCTTTCGAACATTGTTTTCAATTCCGATTACCAATGAAGTTGCGGCAAAAACCTTCGATAAATTTCAAGAGTATCAAGCCACACAGCCCATTTTAAACATCTCGGCTTTTATTCCTTTGCCGAAATGGATGCCACGCTTCCATCGGCGCAAAGCGATGAGGGCTGCAAAAGAAATTAGGGGGCTCATTGAAGCTTTGACTGTAGAGCGGATGGCGCAAATTCAAGCGGGCACAGCGCCAGATGATTTGGCCACTAAAATCATGACCACGAAAGATCCTGAAACGGGCCAGAGTTTTAGCTCGCAAGAGATGGTTGATCAGGTCGCGATATTCTTTTTGGCTGGCCATGAAACCTCTGCAGCCGCTTTAGGGTGGGCGCTATGGCTTCTCGCAGCTAATCCTGACATCCAAGAACGCGCCGCGCGCGAGGCGGATATGCTGGGGCCTGAGCCAGATTTCTCAGATTTGAAATATCTCAAGTTTATCAAGAATGTCTTCAAAGAAACCTTGCGACTTTATCCACCGGTTCCAATGATGGTGCGCGAGGCATCGTGCCCTGTTCGCTTTCGAGAGCGGGATGTGCCGAAAGGCTCTCAAATTGTTTTATCGCCTTGGCATTTAGGTAGGCATGAGATTTTTTGGGAGAATTCTCATGCTTTCGATCCGGATCGATTTGAAACGGAGAATGGCAAACAATGCCTGAGAGATGCTTATATTCCATTTTCATCTGGAGCGCGTGTGTGCACCGGCGCTGGATTTGCGATGGTTGAAGGGCCGCTCCTGATCGCGGCGGTATTGGCGCGGTTTAAAATTGAAATTGTTGCCGAAAAAGAGCCAGTGCCCATCGCGCATCTTACGGTGCGTTCGAAAGATGGTATATGGCTCAAGTTAACTCAGCGTTAGTGGACTATAAGTCATATATTTTGATTTTATTGTGAATTAAATCCATATTATCAGAGTTTATATTGTATTTTTCTGTATAAAATTCTAAATTTTAGATGATTTTAAGAGGCATATGTTATGGTATTTCAGTCGAATTTAAAAGAGAACTTGATTGAGGCGATTGGAAATACGCCTCTCATTCGCTTGAAGGGGCCTTCAGAGCTCACAGGGTGCGATATATATGGCAAAGCCGAATTTATGAACCCAGGGCAATCTGTAAAGGATCGCGCTGCTCTTTATATCATTAAAGATGCGATAGAGCGCGGAGAACTCAAGCCTGGGGGTACAATCGTTGAGGGGACTGCAGGGAATACAGGCATTGGTCTCAGTCTGGTTGGGGCGGCCTTAGGATTTAAGACTGTTATCGTCATACCTGAAACACAGTCTCAAGAGAAAAAGGATATGATCCGGCTTGCGGGGGCAACGCTGATCGAGGTGCCTGCAGCACCATATAAAGACCCAAATAATTATGTGCGCTATTCTGGTCGTCTCGCGGCGGCCTTAGCCGCAACAGAACCGAATGGTGCTATTTGGGCCAATCAATTTGATAATGTTGCCAATAAGCATGCGCATTTTGAAACAACAGCCCCCGAAATCTATGAGCAAATGGAAGGCAATCTTGATGGGTTTATTTGCGCTGTAGGATCGGGAGGAACTTTGGCTGGCGTTGCGGAATATTTACAGCCAAAAGGCGTCAAAATTGGTTTGGCAGACCCTATGGGCGCAGCACTCTATTCGTTTTATACGCAGGGGGAATTCGCATCCTCTGGAAATTCAATCACAGAGGGGATTGGGCAGGGGCGGATTACGGCAAATTTGAAAGGGTTCACGCCAGATTATTCTTATCAAGTGGCAGATGAAGAAGCGCTTCCCATATTGTTTGATCTGCTAAAGCACGAAGGGCTTTGTTTGGGAGGATCGGCAGGGGTTAATGTGATGGGGGCTATCAAAATGGCCCGTGATTTAGGGCCTGGGCATAAAATTGTGACGATCTTATGTGATTGTGGCACACGTTATCAGAGCAAACTCTACAATCCTACATTCTTAAAGAGCAAGGGCCTGCCCGTTCCTGATTGGTTAGAAGAGAGGGAAGTAGATATTCCTCAAGTCTATGAAGCTCAATGACGATAGGTTCATTGAAAATGTACTCATTTTTCTTTTATAGGGCTTGCATTTGGTTGAGGTCTTAAATTATAGACGGCCTTGGACAGGTGGCCGAGTGGTCGAAGGCGCACGCCTGGAAAGTGTGTAGGCGGGAAACCGTCTCGAGGGTTCGAATCCCTTCCTGTCCGCCACTTAGATTTTTCTTTATTTTCGCTCAGTTTGAATAATCGTATTTCAGTTTTAAACTTATAAGTTCCGTTGATTATCTCACTGTTTTAATCCCTATTTTATGTCGTGTTGTTATCGATGTGTGGTAAAAACTGTGGTAAAAATAGGGGGCACTGTCGAAAGCACTCAGCAAAGGTGAAATTGTATCACTTTACTTGATCGCGGTTTAACTCGGGTTATATTTCGGAGTTTGGGTGTTATGCGCCATATGGTGTCTGAGCTCATTACCAAAGCGCATGGTGATGAGCTTGTAACGCAGGTCAGCAGTTTAACAAAAATATAATAGATTGATTGTCGGGCGGACAGCTCTCTGAATACTGTAAAGGCCGGTGCTCATAAAAATGGACGGAATGATTTTTGAGGGAAGGCAAAATTAGCGGCGTGTTTTTGTTGCAAAACCGGCCTTAAATATAGCGCAAGATTTTCTATTTTCAGAGTATTTTTACTGAC
>CALLMA010000004.1 GCA_938008015.1 uncultured Celeribacter sp. | reverse complement strand
GACACGTTAGCGGGCCCTGTTGCAAAAAAATCTTGATTGTTTGATTTTGGTTCTGGTTGGATGTTTTTGCAATGAGTTCAGATTCCAAATGGCGTCATTACCCGCGGTGAGATCATCCTTTGGGCGGTACGTTGGTATTGCCGCTACGGAATAAGCTATCGTGATCTTGAAGAAATGTTCAAAGAACGTGGCGTTGATGTAGATCATTCGACGATTTTTCGGTGGGTTCAGCGGTGAGAATTGAATGCCATTGGTCCGAATGAAGTACGAACGCGCCTGAAATGGAAAAGCGGCTTCGTTGGCATTACAGGCCCCGCAGTTTTGCTGGATTTTGGCGGGTTGAGTTTGAAACGGTCCGCGAGTAGCGGCGGATCGCCCTGTGGACGATGCGAGTGCACAAACGGGCGGAGCCCCTTATATTAAGGTCAAGGGCAAATGGACTTATTCATTGGCCGGCAGGCGATTGTGAAATAATCGACCGAGAGGCTGTATCGTGCTGCAACAAAAACTGGTGAAACGATTGATTTCTATCTATCATGGACGCGGAACGCTAAGGCTGCAAAGCGTTTCCTGGCTAAGGCCTTACGCCCTTTAAAAACATGCGAAAAACGTATGTCATCAACACCGATAAAGCTGGTTGCTATACCCAAGCAATCCATGAATTGAAGAAAGAGGGGAAATGCCCCAAAGAGACCAAAAATCGGCAGACCAAATATCTGAACAATGTTGTCGAAGCGGATCATGGTAAGTTAAGATGAAAACCGCCTATGCGCGACCATCAAAGGCCTTGAAGTGATGCGCGCTTTGCGCAAACAACAGTCTCGGGCGTTTAATTTGACGAATGACATTCATGGAGAAATCCAAATCATCGAGCGTGCTTTTGGATTCGGAAATGATGTTATGGCTGATATGATGCATATGCTCGAAAACCATTTAAAAGCCGCGTAAATAAGGCAAAGGATGCCAAATCTTTGCGGTCTCATTTTTTCACAACAGGGCCCAAATTTTCGCAGCATGTCCTCTTTATATAGGGTTTCTTTCTGCAAACTTTTTGAAAAACGATAAAAAGGCTTTATCAGGGTCAACCGGCGCTTCTTTAGAGGCCGCCCAATTGCGCCACTCAGACTCGACATGGTAAATATCATACCCCGGATATCTTAACTTTGCCGTTTCATAGGTTTGAGTTGCAAGCGCCTGCCCTGCCCTATTGAGCCATGCTGGCCTTGGCTTGATTTGGGGCGCTTCGACTAGTTGTTCGACTTTTCCTTTAACGCGCGCTTTACGACCCACTTTTGAAAATTGAAGCTCGCGCCCGACCTTTGATTGCTCTTCTGGCTTTTTGCGCATCCATTCCAAAGTGATCCCAGCAACGCGCCTGCCCTCTTTATAAGGTGTGATGGCGACTGTATAATCTGACAAAGCATTCACCTCCTCAAGCGCTGGCGCGAGAGCGCGCATTTGCAGATTAGACCATGTCGTGAGTTTGTTTTTGGGCACACCTAAAACGCCGCGTATTTCTTCAAGCGTAAAACGCTCCGATGATTTATAGCGTAGATTGCCCCGCTTTTGGACCATCTCATATAAAGTCAGCGCATATTTAGAAGATAAAGCAAACATGACTTCTTTTTGAAGCCGCGCGAAGACTGTTGAGTTTTTGATGATTTTGCGAAGAGCTGAGGGAAACTCATAATAGAGCATGCCATCTGGTTGCTCAAATTCTATGTTCCCGCCCAACAGTTGAACACGCTCAACAGCAGGCTGCCCCTCTTGAATGATAGAGACCTTAACAATCGCGCGCATTAATCGCTCAACCGTTTCACCAATCCTATCGTTTGAATTATGACTGCCTCTTAACGACGCCTTTGAGATATGATGAACAACAGGTTGATCAATTTCTTCCCATGCATGCTCGAGCATCATATTATAGATCCGACGGTCATTCAAAGTTAACGGCGTCACCTCAACAAGATCGACAAGCTCACCGGGCTTGACCATCGTCTGCGCATTCGGCTTGGCATCTAAACTTGTATATTTTTCTTTTACTGCGTCAGCCATAATTCAATAAGTACAATTCTTACACTACTATTAAAACACATGTAAGAGATCAAAATATCAGCGTCAATGATTCATGTTTTCTTTTTATGCGCGCACCCAATTTGTAGTTTTTAAAAAGATCCGACAATTTCATATTTTCACAAAAACGCCTCATATATGAGTCAAAACAAGGGTCTAATTCTGCTATGAATCTTAAAACCCAATAAGTTCTTTTATAGGACCCAATAAGTAATTTTAAGCACCCTATTTGTAGTTTTTAGCACCCAATAAGTATCTTTATTACGAAATAAATATATATTAACAGTAAGTTATAGCAGATGAACAATAGAACAATTAGAATCAGAAATAGGTTTTTTTAATTTTGTTTCTATTTAAAGGGGCTGGTTTATACGTTTTTTCCTTTTTAAATATGCTCCATCACTTGATTGCACCCGTTATTTTTGAAAGTATGGGAAATATACACATTGTTTTGCTTTTTGCAGAATTAACCATAAAAAATCAAAAGTAGTCCCTAAATGTCAAATACACCGTTACCCTCAATCAATATTGATGATCTCGAAAGAATATCAAATAGAGCAAATTCTGTCATTGATCGCCTTCGGGATCAGGTTTTTGCTCCCGGTACACAAAAGACATTAAATGTTCGATTTAATGTTAAAACAGCTGCTCAAATGGTGGGTCGTTCAGAAACGCTTATCCGAGAAGCCGAAAATGATGGACGCCTTCCTGAACCGAGCAAAGATGAAAAGACTGGGCGCCGTCTAGGATACTCCCTCCACGAAATTAATAATATGAGAGAAATATTTGGTACGCTCCCTCATAGAAAAGAAAGCGATGAGGCTTTAGTCCTTGCGATCCAAAACTTTAAGGGCGGCGTCGGCAAATCAACTTTGGTCACACATCTGTCGCAATATTTAGCTTTGCAGGGCTATAGAGTATGCGTGATTGATTGCGATAGCCAAGCCTCAACGACTTCAATATTCGGTTTAAACCCTGACGTTGATATCGATGAAGATGAAGAAACTCTATATCCTTTCTTCCGCCATGGCGGCCCTCAAGATTTACGTTATGCACTTCGCGCAACCTATTGGCCAAATCTCGCTCTTATTGGTGCTAACTTGGGGTTATATGATGCGGAGTATGAACTTGCAGGACGGATGGCGCGTGAATCAGGGTTCGTTCTCGATAGATTGCGTGCTGGGATTAATTCTATCCGTGAGCATTTCGATGTTATTTTGCTTGATCCGCCCCCTGCCCTCGGCATGATTTCATTATCTGTCTTGCGCTCTGCGGATGCGATCTTAATTCCAACGCCGCCAAATAACGTTGATTTTGGCTCTACAGTCCATTTCCTTAAAATGATGACGAGCACTCTCACGGAGTTGGAAAAAGTTGGCGGTGAGCATCATTATAAATTCGTCAAAATTTTGACAACCAAAATGAACGACGGAAAATCCGCCCATGTCGCCATTAAGCGCATGATGGATGCGATTTTTGCGGGTGATATGCTGCAATCTGTTTTAAAAGATTCTGCGGAAATTGATAATGCCACTGCAAATCTTTCGACAGTCTATGAAACAAGTGGTGCTGGCACGCGCACTGAAACTCACAAACGATGCCGCGCATATTTAGATGCAGTCGGGCGCGAGGTTGAAATTTTAATGCGCAAAACCTGGCCAAGCCAAACCGAAGCTTTACGTTCTGAGGGATTATTATGAGTAAAAAACATGATGCAATATTTGACGCCGTTTTAAGCGGCATAAATTCCGAGCAACCTTCCCTTACTAAAGATCGCAGCAGCGGCCGTTTCCTCAAACGCGGTAATGCGATTGGGGAAAAATTAAGTAACGATTTAGACGAAAAGACCCTCTTTAGGGTCGATCCTGCGCGCTGCAAAATGTGGGATCGTCATAATCGCAACTATGAACTTTTAAACGCAGATAACTGTTCTGATCTTATTGAAGGCATCCAACAGCAAGGGCGCCAGGAATTTCCAGCGGTCGTCAGAAAGATCCACGGGGATGAGAATTTTGACTATGAAGTGATCTGCGGAGCGCGTCGCCACTTTGCTATTTCATGGTTAAGGCAAAATAATTATCCGCAATATAAATACCTCATAGAGGTGCGTGATTTATCTGATGAAGAAGCTTTCCGACTTGCTGATATTGAAAATAGAGATCGTGCGGATATTTCCGATTATGAGCGTGCGTGCGATTATGCTGCCGCTGTTAAGCTTTATTATGACGGCAAGCAAAAAAACATGGCAAAGCGTCTTCAAGTCTCTGAAGCATGGTTGTCGCGCTATTTGTATCTCGCAAAACTACCCATTGAAATTGTGAATGCTTACCCCAATTCCAATGACATTAAAGAGCTTCATGCACGAACACTTAAACCATTCCTATCAAACAGTGAGATGCGTGAACGTGTGATTGCAAAATCTATTTGGTTGCGCCAAGCCCGTGAATCGGCTGGCGAGCATTCGACGGGCCCTTGGTCAGATTCAACCTATGTTTTGAAGTCTTTAAAAACAGCTGGTTTGGGGCAGGTTGCTGAAGCAAAAGCTAAGCCTAAGAAAAAAGTTTTCAAAATTGAAAATTCAGAACATCAAATAACATGTGCAGATTCAGGCGATAAAATTGTTATTACACTGGATGCGGATCTTTCAAATGATCACCTAAAGCACCTGTTTGATTTGTTCTTATCTGAGCGAAAGTAAAAATTGCCAATTGGCAATTTTTATATGATTGCCAATTTAGACGATGAAATACTTCCCAAAAATGGCACAGGTGAACTTCTCATCGGTGCCATTTTTTTATTTTTAAGGCCTCAAAATGATGTTGGTGCTTTCTATTAAAGGCTTTTTGTATTTGGCATGCCTTTTAATAAGCTTCTTTTGGAGTGTTCCAGTTGGGATGTAGTGAGTAGATATGAAAGTGCTTAGAGGGTCTGCTAGCTCAGGAAATATTGTAGTAATTTCCTTTTGGCCATCGGGTGTCATTGATTTTAATGTTTCCTCGCCAAGATATAAGCTTTCTGTCGGAGCCCCTTCAGCAAAGATGATTTCATGATCGGCTAATAAGACGTGAAAATATTCAACTTTAGTTATATGAGTATCTATATCAATTCCTGGTAGTTGTGTCAGTTTAATAGCTGGAATTAAGACGTCATTTACTCCAAACATGTGGAAAGCTATTGATGAGCTAATCAGCATTCGATGCTGGCGAGATACCCATAAATCGTGAGTAGGTAGCCCTAATCCCAATGAGCCGGCACTGATTTTTACAGGCTTAAGCTTTGGATTTTTTTTAAGCTCGACTGACGAAATTTCACGCCTATAGACATGATGAATGCGCGCAGAGTTGCCATCTTGGGTGCAAACTAGATCGCCTTTTTTTAAACCTTCAACGAGTGTGGGGCCACTGGGAGTTTGAATATAAGTTCCTTTGCAAAAGCATGTGACTATGTTCGCATACTCTGGGGCATTACTACCTGTTGGGTTACTTTCACTGGCTACGGTAAGTATCGTCCCGTTTGGTGGAACTCCATTGAGCCATAATACAGCATCAGGGACTTGGTTATCAGTGTTACCCGAGAACACATAACTCGTCATAAAATATGTTTCGCCATCTGAGCCATTAAATACGATATTGTAGGAGGGAGTAACAACTTGGCCCGCATTATAGGACGTACCATTGAAGGTTAAACCACTCTGGAGTGTCTGGTTGGATTGAGCCTCACTAAATACAGTGTCCTGATTGTCTATAATAGTAATTTGTGCACTTTCTCCGCCACCTACCCAGGTAATTTGCTCGCCTGTACGTAAATCCGACGCAAATGTTCTATCCTCGGCTGGAAGAAACCCAGGATTTTGTGGGTTAATTATATTATCCGCAGCAAAAATAGTTACGATAAATTCAGCCATGGTGCATTTTTCCGAAAGTTTGTTCAAGTTAGATCTAACGAGATAGTTATATTATAAAAGTTAATATTATTTATCTAACTGAGACTATTTATGAATAGGAAACTGTGACACAGTATTGAACATTGTTCATTTTGTAATATGATTGATGTTGTGAGCCATCAATCGGCAGTGAACATTGTTCATACTTGGGGTAAGAATGAGTCGAAGAGTCGTAAAAAAAATAGAGCTAACATCTAAGATCATCGCGGCAGCAGAAGGCATCCTTCGAGAAGAAGGCATCAAAGGCCTCAAGGCGCGAGATATAACCAATAGGGCAGGGTGCTCATTAGGATCCTTGTATACTGTTTTTAAAGATATCGATGCGGTAGTCATGACGCTCAATTCCAATACGTTAGTGTTGCTCGAGCGCTCGCTATCTGATGCAACACGGCGTGTTGAAAACGATCGAGAGATGTTGGAAGTGATGGCAATTGCTTATGCGGATTTTGCGATCGAAAATCAAAATGCATGGGTTGCACTTTTTGAGCACCGCATGCCAGATGGCAAGCAGGAGCCGCAGTGGCATAAAGAAGAATTTCATCGATTGATCTCAATGATTGTCATTGCGCTGAGGTATGCGATGAGGGGATGCGATCAAGACGTCGCTGAAACACGAGCAAGGACGTATTTTGCGGCCCTTCACGGGGTGGTCTCCCTATCTCTAAGGGGGCGGTTTATTGGCGTTTCTCGTGCCGCTTTGTATTCAGAATTAAAACACTTGGTACAATTATTTGCCTAAGCGCGCTTAATGTTTGCTTTTTCCATAAATTTTATAATTGTATAGTGGGAGCAGCTTCGAGGAGAGTGTGATGCGCGTTGATTCTAAATGGGATTTCTGGATTGATCGAGGGGGAACCTTTACAGATATCGTGGCGCGCACACCGCAAGGAGAGCTGCGTGCACATAAGGTTCTTTCTGAAAATCCTGAGCGCTATAAAGATGCGGCTGTGGAAGGCATTCGAGAGCTTTTGCGCCTTGGCGAAGCGCAGCCCATCCCACAAGAGACAATTGCCGCCATAAAAATGGGGACAACCGTTGCGACAAATGCCCTCTTAGAAAGAAAAGGCGAGCCGACAGTCCTTCTGATCACCAAAGGCTTTAAAGATTTATTGCGCATTGGGTATCAAAACCGGCCTGATTTATTTGCTTTGAATATTGTTTTGCCTGAATTGCTTTATCGCGATGTCATTGAAATTGATGAGCGGTTAGATGCGCAAGGTGAGATCCTTCAGGCATTGGATATAGAAAAAACGACTAGAGATTTAGAAAAGGCCTATAAGTCGGGTTTTCGCTCTGTGGCGGTGGCTTTATTGCATAGTTATAAAAATGCCTCTCATGAAAAAGCGATTGGTGAGATCGCACAATCAATCGGGTTTGATCAGGTTTCTTTGAGCCATATTGCGAGCCCATTGATTAAACTTGTCTCAAGAGGGGATACAGCGGTCACAGATGCGTATCTGACGCCTATTTTGAAGCGCTACGTGGAGCAAGTCCGCAGTGCTTTAAGCAAGGGGCAAGGGAGAGACGAAAATAGCTTTGAGCGCTTGATGTTTATGCAATCAAATGGTGGGCTCACGGATGCTGATCTATTTAATGGGCGTGATGCCATTTTATCAGGGCCTGCCGGCGGTGTGGTTGGCATGGTTGCCACTGCAAAGAAGGATGGTTTTGATAAGCTGATAGGCTTTGATATGGGAGGAACATCCACGGATGTTTGCCATTATGCGGGTGAATATGAGCGCAGTTTTGAAACAGAGGTGGCTGGCGTTCGGATGCGCGCGCCGATGATGAATATTCATACAGTCGCCGCTGGGGGGGGGTCCATCTTATCGTATAGAGATGGACGTCTTCAAGTTGGCCCTGAAAGTGCAGGGGCTAATCCTGGGCCGGCGTGTTATCGCCGCGGTGGACCTTTGACTGTAACAGATTGCAACGCAGTCTTAGGGAAATTGCAGCCTCAAGCCTTTCCTCATGTTTTTGGCCCAAATGGTGATCAGCCTTTAGATATTGCGGCATCGCGCACAAAATTTGAGGCGCTGGCACTAGACATTGCTCAAGCCACTCATAAGCCTGCAATGTCTGTCGAAGAGCTGGCGGAAGGATATCTTCGGATTGCCGTTGATAATATGGCAAATGCGATCAAAGAGATCAGTGTGAGCCGAGGATATGACGTGACGCAATATACGTTAAATAGCTTTGGCGGGGCAGGGGGGCAACATGCTTGCTTGGTCGCGGACGCTTTGGGCATGACATCGATCTATTTGCATCCCTTTGCAGGTGTTTTATCGGCGCTTGGTATGGGATTGGCCGATATCACAGCGATGCGAGAAAAACAGCTGGATATACATGTTGATGATGTCAAAGCCTTAAACACATATTCCAATGATTTGGCCCAGCAAGTGCTTGAAGAAGTAAAATCGCAAGGCGTCGAAAAAGAAAACATTACGCTGAAAAGCAAAGTATATTTGCGTGCTGGAAATTCACAAACCACAATACCCGTGGATCTTGCCACCCGTGAAAACATGATTGATGCGTTTCATCGGGCTCATGTAGCGGAATTTGGTTTCCAGCCCAATACCTGTGAAATTTGGGCGGAGATGATTTCAGTGGAAGCTATTGGGGCTTCTGGGACAACAGCGACGCTCCCAGACAACACACAAGGGGATGAATACTCTGGGCAGGCGCAGATGTATTGCGGGCATCATTTTTCGAGCGTGAGGACATATGATCGCCCTCAAATGGGGCTGGGGGCCAGAGTTGATGGCCCTGCGATCATCAATGAGCCAACAGGCACAACGATTGTCGAAGCGGGTTGGCAAGCCATTGTTCAAAGGGGCGGGGCGCTTGTGTTGCAACGCGTTATTGCAAAAGAAAAGCGCGAAGCCATTGGTACGGATGTTGATCCAATCATGCTCGAAGTTTTCAATAACTTATTTATGTCGATTGCAGATCAAATGGGCGCTACGCTTGCTAAAACAGCAGCTTCTGTGAATATTCGTGAAAGGCTAGATTTTTCTTGCGCGCTTTTTGATGCAAATGGCGATCTTGTCGCAAATGCGCCTCATGTCCCTGTGCATCTCGGATCGATGAGTGCGAGTGTCAAATCAATCTATCAAGCGAATGCACAGCAGATAAAGCCTGGTGATGTTTTCATGATGAATGATCCATTCGACGGCGGAACGCATTTACCAGATGTCACTGTCGTAACGCCCATCTTTGATGCAGCCGGGGAGGCGGTAGACTTTTTTGTCGCTTCAAGAGGTCATCATGCAGATATAGGGGGCAAAACACCCGGTTCAGCGCCTCCAGATAGCAAACATATTGAAGAAGAAGGCGTTTTGATCCGCAATTTCAAGCTTGTCGCAAGTGGGCGCTTTTTAGAGCAAGAAACCAGAGCTCTTCTTGCTTCGGGCAAATATCCCTGCCGCAATATAGATCATAATATGGCGGACCTAACGGCACAAATAGCGGCCAATACGACAGGGCTCAGAGAAATCAATAAGGCCGTGGCGAAATACGGCCGCGATGTTGTGCAAGCCTATATGCGCCATGTTCAAAACAATGCAGAGGAAAGCGTTCGCCGTGTGCTGGATGTGTTGGAAGATTGCCATTTTTCTTATCCTCTTGATAGCGGCGATAAAATTGAAGTTGCCATATCCATGGATCATGCGGCGCGCTCAGCGAATGTTGATTTTACCGGCACATCAACGCAAAATGAGTTTAATTACAATGCGCCAAAGGCGATATGCCATGCCGTTGTCCTATATGTTTTCCGCACGTTGGTTGGCACAAATATCCCGATGAATGAAGGCTGCTTGAAGCCGATTGAAATTGTTGCACCTGAAGGAAGCTTTATTAACCCCAATTATCCTGCGGCTGTTATTTCTGGCAATACTGAGGTCAGCCAAGCGATTGCGGATGCGCTTTTTGGGGCGCTTGGTGTTGTTGCCGGCAGCCAAGGGACGATGAATAATTTTGTTTATGGCAATGAACACTATCAAAATTATGAAACGATTTGCGGCGGGGCAGGAGCGGGGGAAGGTTTTGATGGCTGTTGTGCTGTTCACACCCATATGACGAATACCAGAATGACTGATCCTGAAATTCTTGAAGGGCGTTTTCCTGTTCGTGTTCATGAGTTCTCGATCAGGCGCGGTTCTGGTGGCGAAGGAAAATGGCGCGGGGGCGATGGGATACACCGCGCGATTGAGTTTTTAGAGGACACGACCGTGACAGTCTTATCCTCGCATCGCCTTATCCCGCCGCATGGTCAAAACGGGGGCCAACCCGCTCAGACCGGCCGAAATTGGGTCGAAAGATCAACGGGCGAAATCGAAGAGCTTAAAGGAAATGATGAGGCGTTTTTACGCAAGGGTGATATTTTTGTGCTGCAAAGCCCTGGAGGCGGTGGTTTTGGCAAGGCGTAACGCGGTTGTTGGGCTATATTTTGAACGTTATCATGAAGATTAAGCCGCGTGGCGCTGTGCGCAGTATAATTTCTCCCTCGTGCAGCTCGACGACGGCTTTGACTATAGAGAGCCCCAAACCATGGCCTTTGGTATGCCTGCTTTTATCTTCGCGGTACATTCTTTGAAAAATGTTTGAATGTTCTGTTTCAGGAATGCCAGGGCCTGAATCTTGCACTGAGAATAAAATATGTTCTTTGTGTTTTTTCAGTGTGATATCAATTGATTTGCCGCGTGGCGTGAATTTGATGGCGTTATCAATGATGTTGGCAAAGGCTTGAAAGAGCAAATTACGATCGCCATAAAATCCTAAGTTCTCGATGAGCGTGTTGATACTGACATTCTTTTCATCGGCAAGCGGGAGATAAAACTCTTCAACATCTTTGACGATTTCGCTGAGATTGATTTGTGCAAAGGCCGTTTTCTTATTTTCGGTTTCAATCTCTGCGAGGCGCAATAGACCGTTAAACATTGCCAGTAAACTATCGGCTTCTTTCAACAGCTCTTCGCGCTGCGTATCATCGCTTACCTCTTCTAACTCATTGCGCAAATTCGTCAGAGGGGTTCTTAAATCATGAGCAATATTATCTGTGACGCGCTTTGTGTTTTTGATTAGGGTTTCAATCTCTTCGAGCATGAGGTTGAGCACATTTGTTAGTTTTCCCAAATCATCCCAAGTACTTTCATTTTTTATGCGCTCAGACATATTGCCCGTTTGCATAATATTACTTGCTGTTTTTGAGATATGGTTCACCCGATCAACAACAAAGCGACCAATCAAAAAGAAGCCTGCGCCCAATAGAAAGGCGGTGACCAATATGACAATGGAAAATACGAAAGCGAGTGTCTTTGCCGTTTTAATTTTTGTGATATCTCGTGCAATTAAGACATAAAGTTTTTCATCAAAATCAATGGCATAAACTAAGAAAGCCGCCTCATTTTGGTCTGTGAATTCAATGAATTTTTCAACCTCAAAAACATCGTCTTGAGGCAAGAACCCAATGAAATTTTGGCCGCTAAATTGGTTACTTTCAGACTGCATGAGATAGATTGAGCGCTCACTTGCATTCTCTGAAAGCTGTGTCATGATTTCAATGAGAGGCTCTAACCCATCATTGGTATAGACGCTTTCTAGCAATGAGATATCTTGTAAAATTTCAGCCTCAACACTGTGGAGCAGCGTTTTATTACCGGCTGAAATGATGAGATAAAGCGCCACGGCGACAAGGCCCAGCAGAAAAGCCGAAAATAAACTGGCCATAAAAAAGCTAGAACTGCGCGTAAAACGATTAACTGCCTTCATTAATCATTTCCAGGAACGAGATATCCTGAGCCGCGAATTGTTTTGATGATTTTTTGTTTATGGCCTTTGTCGATTTTTTGACGCAATCTGCTGATATGGACGTCAATCACATTGGTTTGTGGATCAAAGTGATAATCCCACACATGCTCGAGAAGCATTGTTCGCGTGACCATTTGGCCTTTATTGCGCACGAGATATTCCAACAATCGAAATTGGCGAGATTGCAGCTCGATTTCTTCGTCCCCGCGTGTCACTTTGCGCGCCATGAGATCAATTGTGAGATCGTGAGCTGTGAGTTTTGTGACCCGCGTATCGGTGCGCGAGCAACGCTCTACTAAGATTTCAATGCGTGCAATGAGTTCGGCAAAAGCGAAGGGTTTCACAAGATAATCATCTGCCCCTGATCGCAATCCTTTTACGCGGTCATTGACTTTCCCGAGCGCGCTTAAGATAATGGCAGGGGTTTTATTGCCAGCGGCACGCAATGTCTTTAAAATCGTCAAACCATCCATTCCAGGAAGCATGCGATCTACAATACATATGTCATATTCTTCTGTGCTCGCTAAAAAAAGCCCATCTTGGCCGTTTTTCGCGAGGTCAACTTTATGCCCTAATTCATTTAAGCCCTTATAAATAAAATTAGAAACTTTGATGTCGTCTTCGATAACAAGTACGCGCATCGTACTCTCCATATTCTAACGTACAGGACCTTGCGGGTGCACTCATTTCATAATTTTGTAATAAAATCGATACGGCATGAGCTTAATCAATTTCATCATATAGGTGAACCGCTTTGGGAAGTGAATTTCAAATGCCTTGGAATTTAATCCTTTTATAATGGCTTGTGCTGCTTTTTCGGCCGTAATTTTTGCCGGCATATGGAAGTCATTTTTATCCGTTAGCCGACTTTCGACAAAACCTGGATTTATAAGCTTAATATCAAGCTCTGTGCCATGTTCGGCCTTAAGTGTTTCTACCATGTTGATAAGCCCTGCTTTGCTGGCCCCATATGGCTGAGCGTTGGGTAAGCCTCTATAGCCTGCAACACTGGCACAAAAGACGAGCTGATTTTTCGTGTTCTGACGCAAATAGGGCAATAGGACGTGGGCGACATGAAACGCGCCCATCAAATTTACGTCGAGTATTTTTTTGGCTTGAGCAATGTCCAATTCGCTCATCTTCATCGGCTGGTATAAGCCCGCCATAAAGATCACACTATCTATCTTGGGCCAATGTTCTAAAATGTCTAAATGCGCTTGCTGAACACTTTCGAGATTGCCGACATCTAAAGGGCTCACAAGGTGCTTATCCCCTTTTAATTCATCATGGAGCTTATTGAGATTTTCTGTATTTCTGGCGGATATGGCGATGTGATGTCCGTCTTCTGCAAGCGCTTTGGCGAGGGCACGGCCAATGCCCGCACTCGCGCCAATAATCCAAATATAGCGTTTATCTGTGCTCATGATCATAGCTTTTGCATGAAGACGGTTAATTCAGCGACGGTGAAACCAAATTTCTTCAAATAGGAGCGGTTAATAACAACACCATCATTCATCGCCCAAATCCAATCATCAAATTTCAAACGATAGGTTTTGTTTTCAACTGGAATATCCATGGAGTATTGCCATTGAATTGCATTGCCATAAGATTTTCCAACCGCTTCTCCGATAATATCCCCAGCAGAACCGATGTAATTATTCTCATCAACTTTGGTTATTTCCCAACGTCTATCTTGAACCACACCACTATCATAATATCTGAAGTTCTCTTCTAAAACGCCTTGATTGCCTTCCCATGTCCCAATGAGATCCGCATCAAATCGGCTGATCACATTCCCTTTCCGATCTTGGATAATGCCCCAAGCTTTCACGGGCCCGTTGAAATATTCTTCGAGTTTAAACTCTGGCTTCATATCGATATAGTTCTCGCCTTTTATGCCTGTATTTAGGCAAGCATTCAGAAATGTTAGTGCGCTCACGGTTATGACTCCTAATTTATTCATGGGGTTTCCTTGGTTGCTGGGGGGGAGGCTGCATGGTTTTGTCGGCGAATAAAGCGATAGAGCCAAATGGCTGTTAGCGCCTTTAAAGCAGAAGGGATAAGGGCATATCCGATGCTCAAATATAAACCGCTGTTCACATTTGAGCTCACCCCAGGTTGATACCCCACGACATTTAAGAGCGGCAAAGCAATCCCTGTTGCGAGGGCTAAAGCGGTTTTGGATAAAAAGGCAGAGCAAGAGAAATACGATGAGGCAATATCTTGATGCCCTCTCTTTGCAATTTGATCCGCTAATATAGAAGGGGGAAGTGCAAGATCGGCACCCAGTGCAAGGCCTGATGTTATGCAAATGATACCATAAGCAAGAACGTCGTTTTCTCCTAAACTAAAAGCCCAGATAAAGCTCACGCAGGCTGCGATCATGCCGCCCATCCATGCTTGGTTTTTACCAAATTTATGCGCGGCCCATTGCCAAAACGGCATACCACAAGCGCCACTCAAAAAATAAACAAGCAAGAACAGCCCTGTATACTGGGGGGCCTGTAGTCTCTCGCCTATAAAAAACAAGACGAGAACGGCTGGGATACTGCTGGCGAATGTATTGAGAGTGTAGATTCCAAAGAAATGTGATGTTGTTTTATCAAATATTCTCTTGAGGCTTTGCGGCTTCTTTGATGTGGGGGCTGCAGGAATCTTGGCCATATTGAGCCAGATCAAAAAAATAACAACGCAGATGAAGAGGGCCGGCAAATATAATAAGGCGAGGCGTTCATATGCCAAAACAGGATCTGTATTGCCGCCCAAGAGAGTAGGGGCAAGCGCGGCGGTTAGAAGGCCTATGAGCCCAAGGGCTTCTCGCCAACTCGTAATTTGCGTTCGTGCTGTTGAGGTTTTGGGCCATAGCGCGCCAATGGCCTGTAGGTTGATGCTTAAGATGCTAAACCCAGAGGTGCTCAGCAAAACACCACTTACAAAACTTTCAAAAGCATAGTTTGGCACAGGGTTGAAGATCATCCAAAAGCCAAGAGCCAAGAGGGCGGCGCCGATTATGATGATTAAAGGCCGTTTGCTTTGATACCGATCGCTCAATGGCCCAATCAAAAGATCCTGAAACGCATCAAATATGCGCAATAATAGCAGCGAGAGGCCTATGGCTGTTAAAGAAATCTTGTACTGGGTTGCATATAGCTCGGGCGCATAGACATAGATTGGCAGGCCCACAAACATCAGCGGAAATGCAAGCAGACTGTATTGCAAAAGTTGCAATCTGCTATGGTGCCCTGGGTTTGGCATTATTTATCACGCCCAAGCAGCTGACGGCGCAGCTTGGGTTCTGATGTTTCTTGGGCTAACCAAATGCCAAAAAACAAGTCGCTAAATTCCGGATCTGCTATCATTCCGATCTTTTTATCGTTGTGGTAAAAGACGGCATTGCCTGCAAGATCACGAATGCCTGTGATGCTTGAATTTTTAGCGACATCAGGGAAAATCGCGCGCATCTTCTCTTCCCAAGCGGAAAGTTTATTTTGATCTGAAAACCCCAAATCTGATATCGATTCGGTTGATTTTGAAACGATATCAGCGGCATCGAAATTTCTGTGGTAGGTCAGAGTAAGTGCGAAAGGTTGATCTTCAGACCACGTGCCACGGGGCGCAAAAAGTGTGGCGTCAAAGATATCGATAAAGAACTTTTCTAGCGTGGCCCTTCCTACAATGCGCGCATCGGGTATCTCCGTCTTGGCAATATTAATATCGCCAAGAAGAGAAGAGGGGAGACAGAGCGCAATGCAAAGGAGAGGGGAAGCTAGAAATCTACGCATGGCACAGCTCAACTTGCATAACATTCGTACGTTTTGCGCTGAATGAACCAATGCAAGACGCAAGATAAAATCTCCAAAGCCTGCGGAAAGGCTCATCAAAATTTTGCGCTTTGATTGCTTCTGTTTGATCGTCGAATTTATCTAACCATTCTTGCAACGTGCGCGCATAATCTTGTCCAAAAAAGAATTGATCGGTGACTTTCAAACCCGCTTTATTCGCTTCTTCTTGAAAGCGCTCTGGGCTTGGGAGCATGCCGCCTGGGAAAATATAGCTCCGAATTGCATCGCCACCATTGCGGTAATCTTCAAAGTATTTATCATCGATCGTGATCGTCTGGATGACGGCTTTGCCCCCTTCGTCGAGCAACTTCTTAATCGATTCAAAATATGTTTTCCAATAGCGCTCTCCAACAGCTTCAAACATTTCAATAGAAACGATTGCGTTGTATTTGCCCTTTAAATTCCTGTAATCTTCGAGTTGGATATTTGCGCGCTCTCGGTTGTCTTGAAGGCGTTGTGTTGCGTATTCGAATTGCGCCGGAGAAATCGTAACCCCATGAATGTTATGATCGCTATTTTCAACGCCGCGCTCCGCAAAACCGCCCCATCCGCAGCCAATTTCGAGAATTTTTTTGGATGTGCCGCCAATGCGATCTAATATCCGGTCATATTTTTTATGCTGAGCCGCAGAGAGATCTTTGGTGCCTTCATCAAAAATGGCGGAGGAATAGGTCATGGTTGGATCTAACCAAAGCTTGTAGAAATCATTTCCTAAATCATAATGCGCATAGATATTTTTGCGGCTGCCTTTCTTGGTATTTTGGGTAAAGAAATAAGCAACTCTTGCCAAAGCTCTTTGCAGCTTGCTGCCATAAATATATTTTGCGAGTGCATCATTATTGAGCAACGCGCATTCGATTAAATCTGCTAGGTTTTCACTGTCCCATTTGCCCGCGCGGTAATCATCAGCAAACGCAATGTCCCCTTTCATAGCGAGATTAACAATCACAGCTTCATCATAGATTGTTAGCTGTGCTTTGGGCCCGTCATGCTTGCCCTTAAAAACATGTTGCGATTGATCTGGCAGCTCGACAGTCAGCTGCCCATATTCAAGGCCTGCAAGCGTGTTCAAAAAAGTCTTTGTTATTTTGTTAGCCAACATGTGTCGTCCTATTCAAACATAATATGTAAATTCAAGTGTAATTTAGCGAACATAACCTTGCGAATAACACTACTTCCAAGTTAATTATTTGTAATGTTATGTTCATGGTTTCCCACCATTACATCATGTTATCCTTAAGTAAATTGATTTGGGTGATGACATATGAAAATTGCAATTATCGGAAGTGGCATTTCAGGCCTTGGGGCTGCGTATCTTCTACATAAAGACCACGATATTACGGTATATGAAAAAGAAGGATATATTGGCGGGCATAGTCGAACGATTGACGTCGATACTTCCGATGGCAAAATTGCCGTTGATACAGGCTTTATCGTCTTCAACCATCGCAACTATCCTCACCTTACAGCCCTTTTTAAAGAACTCGACGTTCCGACAGTGAAAAGCGATATGTCATTTGGCGTGAGTATAAATGAGGGTTGGCTTGAATATGGGACAAAGCATTTGTCGAATGTATTTGCGCAAAAGCGCAATGTGTTTCGCAAAGACTTTCATCATATGATCAAAGATATATTGCGGTTTAACAAAGAAGCGCAGCCGTTTATTCAAAAAAATCCGAAAGCGAGTATGGAGCAATGCGTTGAAGCCTTGGGCATGCGTGATTGGTTCGTGCGCTATTATATTCTTGCAATGGGGGGCGCTATTTGGAGCACGCCCCTTTCACAGATGCTTCAATTCCCTGCGGCGACCATGGTGCAGTTTTTTGAAAATCATGGATTGCTTAGCACAAGTGGCCAGCCGCAATGGTATACCGTTGAAGGGGGGAGCCGAGAATATGTGCAAAGATTGGTGCATGGTTTTAGAGATAAGATCCTCTTAAATTGTTCTGTTAAAAAAGTTGAACGTCAGGGAACGCATGTGCTTCTCACAGACCAAAACAATCAGACAGTCCAATATGATCAAGTTGTCTTTGCTTGTCATAGCGACCAAGCCTTAAAGATCATCGAGAATCCACATCAAATCGAACAAGAAGTTTTAGGCAATATTCGCTATCAGCCAAACCGCGTTGTGGTACACCGAGATACGAGCTTTATGCCGAAAAGGCGCAAAGCTTGGTCGAGCTGGGTGTATTTAAGTGAAAGTCGGACAGATAAAGAACCAGCCGTTGCACTAAGTTATTGGATGAACAACCTGCAATCTTTGCCGACGAAAGACCCAATCATCGTCACATTGAATCCAACGCGTGAACCCGATGCAAAACTTATCGATAATGAGCATATCTTTCATCATCCCGTTTTTGATCAATCCGCAATCTTGGCTCAAAACCGCATTGATGATATACAAGGCACTCACAACCTATGGTTCTGCGGTGCGTGGCAGCGCTATGGGTTCCATGAAGACGGGCTTTTAAGCGCTGTGCAAATGAGCAAAAAATTAGGGGCGACAATTCCATGGGAAGCATAGGCGCTTCTATTTTGAACGCGCGAGTGATGCATAAAAGGCTCGCGCCCAAAATCAATAAATTTGAATATGGAATATATTATCTGGCTCTTCCTTTAGAGAGCATTGAGGACAAGAGCCTTGATCAAGAGCTGCCAATTAATCGATTTGGATTGCAAAGCTTCTATGAGAAAGACCACGGCCAAAGGGATGGAAGCTCCCTTAAAAAATGGGCGCTCGATATTCTGAGCGCTTATAATGTGAATGACGTTGATCAGATCACACTCATCTGTATGCCGCGTGTTTTGGGATATGTCTTTAATCCGGTTAGTTTTTGGGTATGCTATGATGCATCTGAACAGATCAGAGCTGTGATTTGTGAAGTAAACAACACATTTGGCGAAACACATTCCTATGTTTGTCTCAATCGCTCAGCGGCAGATTGGGCGCCAAATACGACTTATAAAGCCAAAAAATCTTTCCACGTTTCACCATTTATTGAACGATCGGGAAGTTACGAATTTCGGTTTGATCTATCCGATCAGCGCTGCGAGATTCGGATTGACCACCAAGATGAAGATGAGTGCAAACAACTCATCACGGTCCTCAATGGTCGGTTTGAAAGCCTGAATAAAAAAGAACTTCAACGTACATTTTTTTCCCATCCTTTGATCACATTCAAAGCCATAACTTTGATCCATTACCAGGCGTTTAAGTTGATGTTCAAAAAGATAAAATACAGAAGAAAACCCCCTCAATTTAAAACGCGTGTGACCTTAGCAGAGGAATGATCTGGGGTTCTGAAATGCGCTCCAAGTCGATTGGTTCACAAGCGCACTATCTCTCGGCCGACAGTCGGGCCTCGTGCAGTCAGGTGGCCCTCGATATTTTTGGTGCTGAGGGCGAACCGATGATAGGCGCCAAACGGCGCAGGGGATGATTTTGTGAGGAAACGAAAGCCTTGGAAACGTGGCATAGAGCTTGGTATTTGCACCAAACCATCATGCATTGGCATTTAGGCCTAAACAACTTGGCCATGCCCGATACTGAAATGACGCTTACTCAAGATTTAGAGTATGGCAAAATGGACTGCTCACGCAAGCTTTGGATACATAGTCTCATGACATTCAGCATTTCAAAGTCAGTGGAAGCTTGACGCCCTGTCGTTACAATGTGCTGCGCATCGGGATTGTCAAGGGTTGTACAAGCCAAAAAAGTCCAAAAATAGGTTGCGTTACACCCTTTGGTTTCAAGCTGTTGCAACTCAACTGGGGAAATGGACTGTACTATTTCATCGACACTTTGAAATGGATCATACGTTTGCGCATCTTCTCTTTGAATCCACTTGCGTATCCTATAGTTTAAAACGCCATTGTGACATTGATCGCTTACGCTGTTTGCAGGGCTAATCAGCAAAGATCTGAAAGTCTCTGTTCTGTCGCCTGCAAGTAAGGGTGCACCCAAAAGGAAGCTCTGCGACATCAGCAGACCGAAGAATATCTTTATCGGGTAGAAAGAGGACATAATGAGACGTTATCAAATCTTTTCTATTAGAAAAACCCACGTTTTGACGACTTTACATTCGACTGTTTTTAGAGGTGAAAAATACCGTTTCACAACAGAGCACCTTAATTGGATAGATTTACCTTTGACCTCAAGGGAACTAGAAACGGCCTAAACGCTCGGCGAGCTTGCTTCCAATCGAACCTGAAATATGGGTCTGGAACTTGCCAGTTGTCACCGTAATTTTCAGTTAGAATCGCCGCGGGATTATTGGGAACGAGTAGCTCTTGATCCCCCCAAGGTTTCAGCGGAAGAATATCATGCTGCGGTAGTTTTCCATAACAATATGGGAAAATATAGGTATCTCCCTCTGAGCACCACGCAGGGAATAAATCAATCTCAAAGTTCATAATTCTCGGGAGTTTATACATCCCCATTCGTTCCTGTTCTAACAGATTATTCGCTTCGAGTATTGCTTTTAATTGCATCCATTCATCAATAACGTCGTCTATCTTTGATGAGTGCAGCATTATACAAAGGTCGATGTCGTCATCGAATTTTATCAGCCGCCCTTCACGAATTGCACCGAGGAGTGTTCCAGAGCTCAAAAAAACTTGATACCCTGCCGCGCTCAATATTCCAAAAACCTTAGATAAATAGGACCAAATAACATCCTCCTCGTTCAGCGTTTCAAAAGTGTCTCTGAACCCGTGGTTTGTTAATGCATGCGGACTAATAATGTTTTGGAAGTCAGCTATGAAGGCTTGAAATGCTTCTGTTTTTCCGACGCTTTCATAATATGCTTGCAGTTCAGAAATCATGCCCTGCGTTGCCCACTGGCGGAATAATTGAAGGCCTCGAAGCAACAATTCGCATTCCCAATACACTTCAGAACATTTGTCAGCGTCGCTTAATTTTGCCATCCGATTTTTAACAGCACTAATGTCACGATCCACGTTGTCAGACTGGCAATTCATCTTTTTGAGATCTATTCTAAGGGCGTCTAAGTCAGATGAGTTCTTTAAAAATTTGCGATCATATATTGTAACAATCGTACTTTTACTATCTGCGTGTCCATCACTTAGTGAGAATGCATATTGGCCTGATCCTTGTAAAACTTTAAAATTTTCTAAACGAGCCCTATTGGAATTTATCCCAGCAGGATAGCCTTTCTCAAGCTTTGGAGTGCGTATTTTATTAAATGCCACAGAACTTTCTTGACTGTCTGTATTCAAAAGCAGGTCTGTTTTATTTCCAGCAGATTCTGAAATCACAACGGCACCAGAGATCTCTACGCAATTGGTTGCATCTTCTGCAGTCAGTTGGATTTTACAGCGCAAGGTCAGATCACGCGCATTTTCTTGTAACACTTCTACAAATCGATTTAACAACATTTATTCCTTACAGTACTCTCGCGAAAATGAATGCCATCTTTGGCGCCCTAATTTCATTTTCAACTGGTCCAAATTACTTCTACGATGCCCAATTACTTTGTCGCTTGCGAAATAGAAATTCTCGCGGAATGTTCAAAAACATTATAGCATAAATTAGCGTAAGGTGAAGGCGCTGCTTGCACAAAGACAGACCATGCATCACTTTATCCTATTTAGTGCCGTCGGATTTTCTCTTATGCACTCTAATCACTAGCATTCATCATTTGTCGTATTTTGGTACTAGAAACAAGAGGTGTACGCTCAAAATACTTAACGTCACAAAACTCTTGCAGGAAATCAAATTTGCCAGCCCAATCATCTCCCATAGCAAATACATCAACGTGGTACGTTTTTACGTCGTCTATTTTTTGATCCCAGTTCGTTTCAGGAATAACAAGATCAACATATCGGATTGCTTCTAAATCGTGTTTTCTTTCTTCATAAGAAAACAGTGATTTTTTTCCTTTTACCTCATTAAATTCATCAGTTGATAGTGCGACGATCAAATAGTCTCCCATTTGTTTCGCGCGCCTTAATATTCTGATATGGCCGTGATGTAAGGTATCGAATGTCCCATACGTAATAATTCGTTTCATGGCAGTTCTATCTTTATTTGCAAATATGAGCTTTGGTGAGAGTCCCTTGTACCAAAAATTGTGTATGTTCAAAGGCTAGTTCGAAAAAGTAAGAAAAACATTAGCGCTGTTGCACTGAGTGCACAAGGTCCATTCAAGCTCTATTTCATGTGCAGGACTTAATGTATGCATCGATAAACTTTATTCCTTCCAAGTACTTATGTATATTCGTTAGACGCATATCTTGACTTTAATGTCTGGTTAGTTCTGCAAAATCAACATAGAGATTTGCGAGCCCTTCCAGGCAATCATGAAGGTGAGTCCAGCTTATAAAGCTCCCTTTGATTTTTTGACCTCCATTTCTTTATTCGCGGGCAGGGGCTAGGTATTTTTTAGAAAACACTGTAAAAGAAATCTCGGTTTTGACCCTCTTAGCATTGGATGGGTGCCGCCGTACAATTTAACCCTGGAGTTCAGATGGCAGTTGAAGGAAAATTTATCAAAGGCAATCTGATGGGGCATATTACTGTTATGTCTTTGACCGCCTCTATAGGCCTTATGGCGGTTTTCATTGTTGATCTCGTTGATATGATATTCATTTCTATGCTTGGAAATGACCGTTTGGCGGCCGCAGTCGGTTATGCGGGGGCGATCCTCTTTTTTACAACGAGCTTTGGCATTGGAATGGCAATTGCCGCGGGCGCTTTGGTGGCACGTGCGCTTGGCGCAGGCAATGAGGCGCAAGCAAAACTCAGAGCTTCTACAAGCCTTATTTATGGCGTTATCTTTTCATCTATTTTTGCGGCTGTTGTTTGGTCGCATTTAGATATGTTGGTGGCCTTGCTTGGCGCAAAGGGTGAAACGGCGGAGCTCTCAATCTTATACCTATCTATTATTGTCCCTTCGCTCCCCTTTCTAGTGACCGGCATGATCGGCGGGGCTATCTTGCGCGCGCATGGTGATGCGAAGCGAGCGATGATGGCAACCGTGACAGGCGGGCTGGTCAATGCGGTTTTAGACCCCATTCTTATATTTGGGTTGAATTTGGATCTTACGGGGGCGGCATTGGCTTCTGTCGCGGCGCGATTTGCGATTGCAGGCATGTCCTTATACCCAATATTTAAATATCATGGTGGCATTGAAAAACCCAAGATTTCACAATTTGCAACAGATATTCCCGTCATATTATCCATCGCTATTCCCGCTGTTTTAACGCAATTGGCCACCCCTGTGGGGCAGGCTTATGTGACCAGAGCCATGGCTGAATTTGGTGAAGATGCGGTGTCTGGCATGGCGATTGTGGGGCGTATCACGCCTGTGGCTTTTGGTGTGTTATTTGCTTTATCTGGGGCCATTGGGCCGATCATTGGGCAAAACGCAGGGGCGGGCTTGAGTGCGCGCGTGAAATCTGCTTATCGAGATGCGTTGATTTTTACGGCCTTTGTGGTGATTACGATCTCTCTTTGCCTGTTTCTTCTCAGAGAGCCAATTGTCGCGTTATTTCAAGCGACGGGTGAGACGCGAACACTTGTATTGTGGTTTTGTGGCCCTTTAGCCTTGTTGTTTTTCTTCAATGGTGTGATTTTTGTGTCCAATGCTGCGTTTAATAATTTGGGCCATCCGTTTTATTCGACTTTGATCAATTGGGGCCGCCATACGGTTGGAATCATTCCGTTTGTGGTGCTTTTTACCTGGCTCTTTGGCGCTGTTGGCGTTCTTATCGGGCAGGCTGTGGGCGGTGTCGTCTTTGGTGTTCTGGCGGCGCATTTGGCCAATAAACTGGTTTCTGAAGGTGGGCAGAAAAAGCGCAAGACGGATGATTTTGGAAGACAAGGCCGTCTGATGAGCCTTCTCCATCTCCGGAAATGAGTTAGAGGCAGCGCTTACTTCTTTCTAAAAGGAAGAAGTAAGCTCCAGCTTAGCTTTGAAGGGCGATCATCTTGCCAATGCAAGCCTGTCGGCATGGTTTCATGATCGAGAGCGGCTTTTTCGATATAGGTTCCAAAGAGATGGTCCCAGATCGATAGAGAAAACCCATAATTGCTATCATGCTCATGTCTGTGGATGGAATGGTGTATTCTATGCATATCTGGAGTGACAATCACTTTGCGCAAAATGGCATCAACTTTTTGGGGCAGTTTGATATTGGCGTGGTTGAACATTGCGGTGCCATTGAGGATGATTTCAAACAAGATGACCGCCAAAATAGGAGCACCAATAATATAAATCAGTCCAATTTTAAAAACCATGGAGAGGGCTATTTCTAAAGGGTGAAACCGAATTGCGGTTGTCACATCTACATCTACATCTGCGTGGTGGACGCGGTGCAAGCGCCATAAAAATGGAATTTTATGTGTAATAAGATGCTGGAACCAAATCGCCAAATCTAGCATCAAAATCGTGAGGAGGATTTTGATCCATGTTGGCATATGAACGATGTTGAACAGCCCTAAGCCCGCATGATTTGCATCCACTGCCGCACCAACAGCCAAAAGAGGCAAAGCAAAAGCGAGCAGTCTCAAGGTGAGCGCGTTGAGGAGGGTAAATCCCCAATTTGTGACCCACCTTGCTTTGCGAGACTGTGCGCGGTTTCGTCTTGGAAAATAGGCCTCTGTAAGGGCTAATATGATAAAAAGCCCCAAAAATACACTTAAGCGAATAATTGCTTCATTTTCCATGGGGCTGCCTTCATGTGTTGCATGGTGAATACTTAGAGAGCTTCATACCAATCTAAAATCATATTCGTCCAGCCCTGTGGTATAATATGCCCATCAGGGTTCAAAGCTATTTCTAAGGCTGAGTTTGGGGCACATTGGCTCCACGAGCGTCGCCAAAAGTTTTCTGTGATTATGAAATTATCCGCTTTGGATTGATAGCAATGGTTATTATAGCGCAGAATTTCCATTGAATGAAACACGTCGCCTTGTACGAGACCATTTTCAGAATTGATATCTGCACCGCGTAAGACGCGCCCTTCTAAGGGCACTGTGCCATCGCTCCAGCCATGCGTGTGAAAGAGGCGTAGGGGGCCATTGCATTGCGTTGGATGCGGACGCCAAAAGCTGCCTCCAATGGGGGCATAGGCATGAAAGGCATCTGGCTCCTCACAGGCGAAATATGTTGTCATTGATCCGCCAATAGAAAATCCTGCCATCAACATCTTATCGCTGTTGAGATCGAGGCGCTTCATGGCATCGTCACGAACAGCTTTCAGGAAAGGGATTTCATCTCTGCGATAGGCAACTTTAGGATAGAATGACCAACTATGGCCAGTTTGGCCATCCATTTTCATGCCATTGGGTGCAATGAGGGCATAACCACGCTCAGATAAGTTTTTTGTGACTTCTGAGTTGTTCAAAATCCCTTGGCCGCTGCCGCCAAAACCGTGAATGAAAACCATCGCTCCTTTGATATTGTCAGGATCTGCTGGGAGCTTCAGGTAATAATCGCCACCTTCCACGTTGCATAATGTGGTGTCGCTACAGGCGTAAGACTGTGTGGGAATATAGAGTAGAAGTAAGGCGGATAGAATGATTTTATAG
>CALLMA010000003.1 GCA_938008015.1 uncultured Celeribacter sp. | reverse complement strand
ATTGACACGCTTTGCGCTCATTTTGCTGAAAATGATTTGCCTGATTTTTCTGAGACACGAGATGAAGAGCTCAAACTTCAGCTACATAAAGTCATGTTTGTGAGTGCGGACTAAGTGAATGGTTGAATATCTTGATATCCAGGGGTTTATCTCGCGTTTCAGCGAGGCTGAGATCAAGCAAATCGCCTCTGATGGTAAGCACAATAGTGCGGAGGGGGCGCAAATTGATATAGTGCGGGTTCAAGCGGCACTTGATTTTGCACGCGACATGATCAATGCGCGCGTGTTGCGCCGTTATCCCGGCTTAAAAGGCCTTGATGTCACAGTAATGCCAGCGTTGCTTGCAGGGTTTGCAGGCGATATTGCGCGCTATCGCTTACGCAATAAGGCTGCACAAAAACATGATGCCTCAGAGCTTGTGGAAGAGCGCTATCAGCATGCTCTTGAGCAGCTTGATCTCATTATGACGGGCAAAATTGATTTGCTTGATGACGATGGAAATAGTCTCGCTGGCAGTGAAGAAGGTGAGATCATTATTCCAGATACAGCTGGCAGCATTCATATGGGCGCGACTTCTGGCGCATCAAGCGATTCATTTTTAAACGGATATTGCACAGGATACGGGCTTGATGACTGATGTAACTGTAGAGCGCAAAAATCCGATCGCCTTGATTGAAGAGGAAATGCTCACGCTTTTAAAGGCTGAGCTGGATGAGGATTTCTATGTCGATCGATACCCAGATGATCCTGAGAGCTTTGATTTTACGCAATTCTCGAAGGTGGTTTTAATCCATTACACAGGCTCAGATCATAGCCCCGTTGCGGTCGGCAATGCGGCGATGAGGCGTGTGCCACAATATGCGGTCCATCTCGCTTGTCGCAATTTAGGGCGTGCAGATGGCTCTTATGAATATTTAGATCGGATTATTAGCATTCTGCAACGCCAACGCATTGCGGGCGGCCGCGTTCACATCCTCAAAGACAGTCTTTCATCACAAAGCGAAGGGCTTTGGCATTGGATGATTGATGTTGCTCATACAGGCACGCCAAGCCTGCCCATTCGAACAAGATAGGACATATGATGATCAAACCCATTTACACCGGCCCGCGCCAAACAATTTCGATCAAGGTGAAAGCTGGGAAAAGCGCGGGGAAAAACAAAGCGCCTGCCATTTATAAAGAGGTCAAGCTTATTGCGGGCATGCCTCTCGAAATCGATCCTAAAACCGAGCTTTACGCCTCTCTAAAACTGGCTGGCTTTATCCGTGAGGATGAGCTGCCAATGCGTGAAGCCTCATCCAGAAATAAGGAGAAAAGCTAATGAGCTTTTATGGAACAGAAGTCATTGATGCCCCCTCAAAGCCGACATTTCGTGAGGTTGATGGCGCGATTGCAGTGGTTGTTGGTGCGGCCGATGTTGGCACACTTCATGGAGCTGAGGCCGACAAATATGTTAACAAGCTTATCCCTATTCGCTCTCGTGAAGATGCCGCACAATTTGGAGTGGCTCAAGATGGGTTTGATTTGCCTGCTCAGCTTGATGCCATCTTTGATCAAGATAAGGGGCAAGGCTGTGGCACAATTTTTGCGGTGAATATCTTTGATCCGGCGACACATAGTAGCCCGGATGATCTTACGGCCTCAGATGTCTTGGGCGCAATTGATCCGCTTGGGAATAAAACCGGCCTGCAACTTTGCTATGATGTTTACAACAGTATTGGCGCTTTGCCTAAGTTTATTGGTGTAGGAACGCGGGCAGCCATGACGGGCGTGCGCGCGGAGCTGCAAGTTCTGGCCAATAAACTAGGCGCACGCGCCTTTATTGATGCCCCTTTTGGTGTAGGAGCGAACCAAGTGATTGCGGCGCGCGGGCCTGATGGTGATTTTGATTTTCAAATTTCATCTCGGCGCTTAAATCTTGCGTGGCCTGCTGTGCGTGTGGCTGATGCTTCTCAAGCCAGTGGTGAGCGCCTTGACAGCTATGGAACACGTCTTATGGGGGTTGCCCTTTCAAACTTAGTAGAGCAAGGTCCAGGGCGCGGGATTTCAAACACTGAAATCGCAGGCATTGAAAGCATGGAAGCGGCGGTGGATTATATTCCCGGCGATGCCACAGGCATTACTCATGCGTTGCGCGCAGCTGGTATTATCACGGCGCGAACTGGCTATGGTTCTGGTCCGCGTGTGGAGGGTACAGAAAGCTCAGCGTGGCCTTCTGATACTGATCCACGGGCGCAATACCATGTGCAACTTATTTTTGATTTGATGCGCGATGAAATCTTGCAATACCTAGATCAGTTCAAAGATTTGCCTGCCACCCCTGAGCGAATTTCTTACTTTGAAAAGGTCATTAATGATAAGATTGCGCAGCGTTCACTAGGCGAACGCCGCTGGTTTTATGGCGGGTCATTTAGCTTTAATCGCGAAAAGACCACCACAGATGGCGTGGCTACGATTGGCCAGTTTTATTTCACTCTAAGCCTAAGCCCCATTGCGCTCTTAAAGCGCATGACTGTCGAAATGGAGCTTGATTTTAGCTTCCTTCAAGCAGCCCTTGGCTTGCAATCTTAAAGGAGTTTATCATGGAACTTATTAAAGCCATTACCGATTCAGAGACTTATATTATCACAGATGGGCAGCCCATTTTGACGGGTGTCTTTTCTAAATTTGAAATTGGTCAGCCAAAACCAAAAATGCAAAAATACATGACTTTAGGTAGCCGTTTGGAGGTAGAACATCCAACGCGCCTTGCTGAGGCTGTGACAGGAAAAGGCACAATGTCACTCTTTGATGAGGCCTTTTTTGAGCGTCTTTTCAAACATAACCAAAGCATCGAGATGCAATTGCGCACGCCAGTCGATGGCTTCAATGCCGGAGGCTATAGTTTAGAAGATAGCTCTGTTTTGGTGACACACATCACGGGCTATTTTCATTATGATGGCGCGCTGAGTGTGACTCCAGGGGCAGGCACAGAGTTCCCTGTTTCATACTCGATGATCCAAGGTTCACAAGGCATTGACGGCAAGCCAGCGCATTGGGAATTTTCTTCTCATAGCGCGAAAGCCTCGGGCAAGTCTCTTTGGTAAGCCAGCCACAAGATATTCACATATTCACAATATAGGAGATGAAAATGAGTGACGTGAAAAAATCCAACGGAAATACCAGCGTAATTGACAAGCTACGCCAATATGCCAGCGAGAATGAAGGGCGCGAAGAAATTGTGCTTAAAAAAACGAAAGTGAAAGTCACAATGCCAAAGGTGATTACACATGGCATGATGACGACAGCACAGGCAAAAGCGCGGGGTCAAATGGGAAAGTCTGTTGATTATGTGATTGCCGACATCTGCGATTTTGATGGATCAAAACTCACGCATGACCAGGTGGCAACCCTTTTGCCATCCTCAGATGTGCAGCAAATTCAAGCCATTATTTTTGGCGATATGATCGGTGATTCAATGGATAAGCTCTTTGGGGGCGATCAAGCTAACGAGGCATAAAGTGGCAAAAGGCCTTTTTATGAGTTCGCCCCAAGATCATATTTATATGATTTCGCGGGGATGGCCTCATGAAGCGCTGCAAGCCATGGCTCAAAGCGAGTTTCTTTTTTGGTTTGAAGAACAGCGGAAATTCGATCTTGCCCAAAAAGAGGCGCAAGATGAAGCGATCAAGCAAGCAAGAGACACACAGACATAAGGGGGCGCAATTTGCGCCTCTCATTTTATCAAAAGGGATCACCTCATGGATATGAAAATCGCAATGATCTTTGAAGCGATCGATCATGCTTCTGGTAAGATGGATGCGATGATGCGCACGAGCGAGCAATTTGGTGCGCAGCAAAGAAGTGCTGCACGCGCCCAAATGCAACATCATAAGGATGCGCGCCATGCTTTGGCGGCCGAGGCTGTTGAGGTCGCAGGGCTTGGATACAGTTTGTTAAGCCTCACCAATGCCGCCAGTGCCTTTGAAACGCAGATGGCGGGCGTGAATAAGGTCACGCAGTTTCACGACCAAGAGCAAGCTGTGAGCGCTCTTGGTGATCGCATTTTAAGCCTTTCCAATGATATTCCAATGACAGCTGCCGAAATAGCCACCTTAATTGAGGCGGCAGGTCAAGCCGGTCTGGTCGATAGTGGTTTAAACGATGAAGAGCAACTTGAGGCTTATACACGATTTGCGCAGCTTTCCGGACAGATCGGCACCGCTTTTGATATCAGCGCCATGCAGGCAGGCGAAACGGCCACGCTTTGGATGAAAACTTGGGGTCTCGCTGAGGCCCAAGTGCTCGATTTAGCAGATGCCACCAATCACCTCTCAAATAATCTCTCAGCCTCAGCCCCTCAGATTTTAGATATTTTGCAACGTCAAGGCGGCTTTGTGCGCGCAACAACGGGCATGGCAGAAGCCGAGATTGCAGCGCTTTCAGCAAGTTTTGCCGCCGCTTCCCCGAATGCCGAAATTGCAGCCACATCAATGAAGAATTTTGTTTCTGCTATGACAGAAGGCGCAAGCGCACCCCAAGCGCAAATTGATGCCTTCGAGGCTCTTGGGTTTTCGGCCTCAGAGCTTGCCGTGCGGATGCAAAATGATGCGAAAGGCGCGATTTTAGATGTGTTTGCAGCTGTCGAAAATGCGCCGGATGAATTGCGATCAAGCCTATTGAGTAAAGCTTTTGGTCAAGAAAGCATTGGTGCTATTGCCACATTAGCCGCCAATACTCAGGCTTTAGCTTATTCGTTTGAGCTGATTGAAGATCCTGCTGATCGAGCAAATTCTTTCCTAGATGAATATATGGTGCAAGCGGGTACATCGGCCGCCCAGCAAGAGCGCTTTGAGAATGGGCTAAAAGAGCTGCAAATTTCCATAGGAACGGGGCTTATTCCTGTGCTCATTGAACTTATGGAGGCATTTAA
>CALLMA010000002.1 GCA_938008015.1 uncultured Celeribacter sp. | reverse complement strand
CATATCTTCCTGCCGCGGTTTCATAAACGGGCGCGATATTAAATCCAGTACCAATATTGATAACGAGCTTTGCACCTTGTGGATCATACTGACTTTTATGAACGGTGCGGTAGTCCTCATCTGCTGAATGGCCGAGCGCATATCCATGGGCTTGTAAGTCGTTTATAAGCGCCGCTCTTTGCGTTCCGCAGGTTTTGCTAATAACCGCCTCATCAATGCTCCAATTCAAGTTTGTCATTTTCGCATGACCGTTTGAAACAGGGCCGGCTATGGCAATGCACGCAGCTTCAACTGTTTTGAGGTCCATCTCAGCCATATATAGAGCGAGAATAGCCTCTAAGCTTTCATAGCTTTCGTTGGGGTAGCGTTTGATCGTATCGCGATCGACATGAAGGCCTTGCGCAAGAGCGACACGCGTATTCGTGCCGCCAACGTCAGCCACGAGAGAGTAATTTTTATTTTCTTGTGTCATTTGTTTTTCTTTAAGTCTCAAGGTCAATATTTATTAGCGCTCTAACATATTTTGGAGCATATAAAAGGAGTCTTTTGGCGTTCTTTTTTGTGTTTCAAAATCAACATGCACCATGCCAAAGCGCTTTTCATAGCCAAAGGCCCATTCGAAATTATCCAGCAAAGACCAATAGAAAAAGCCCTTTAAATTCACGCCTTTTCTTAAAGACTCTTTTTGAGCCTCTAAATGCTTGTGAATGAATTCTTTTCTGAGCGCATCATCACAATGACCATTTTTAAGAGTGTCGTCCCATGCCATGCCATTTTCGGTGACATAGATAGGAAGTTCGCCAATATAGTTCTCTTTGAGAGTGCTCAGGAAATATTCTAAGCCTTCGGGATATATTTCCCAACCCATTTGTGTTTGTGGAAGAGGGCCATTTGACGTTGATAGATGGGGCCAGCATGGATCGTTGGAGGCATGGGCGACAAGTGAACGTGTATAGTAATTGACGCCAAGCCAGTCCAATGGTTGATGGATGTGTGTCTTTAGATCATCTTGCCAATGTTCCGGGAGGTGGGGTTCGAGCCCTGCGAGAGCTTCTTGCGGATAACACCCTTTGCTCATTGCTTCAATAAACCAGCGATTATAAAGCGCGTCTTGAATGGCGGCAGCTTTTATATCGTCTTTTGAGTTGCTTTTCGGGTGTGCATATTCAAAATTTAAAACGATCCCGAGATTGTCGCGCCCCCGAGAGCGCAAGCGCGTGATTGCTTCGCCATGCGCTTTTAAAGCATGATGCATCGATCTTGCGGCTGCGCGGATATCGCGCAAACCTGGCGCATGATGGCCGAGCATATGCGACAGATATGAAACACACCAAGGCTCGTTAATTGTGGCGATTGAGGCCATGCGGTCCCCAATCTTTTGATCAATAATTTCTGCGAAATCACCAAACCAATTATGAATGTCAGGATTTTTCCATCCCCCCAAATCAGCGAGCGCTGCAGGAAGATCCCAATGATAAAGCGTAAGAAAAGGCTTTAGACCTCGCTCTAATATAGAATCTGTGAGCCGATCATAGAAATCTAAGCCGGTTTGATTTATCTGGCCTTTTCCTTCGGGAAGCACGCGCGACCAAGATGTGGAAAACCTATAGGCGTCAAAATTCCCAGCTTTCATGATATCAAGATCTTCTTCGAAGCGGTTATAGTGATCGCATGCGGTGGCGCCATCTTCAGCGCGGATGACATTGTGAGGGCCTTTCGCAAAAGTATCCCAATGGGATCGTCCTGCGCCTCCAAATTGAGATCCTTCAATTTGATACGCGGCCGTAGCGGCGCCAAATATGAAGTCTTCGGGAAAATCTTTTCTCGTGAAGGCCATAAAGAAACTCCTGATTTAACGGGTTTGTTTGCGCTAACTATGAAAAAAACAGAGCTCTGTGCAAGATGAAAGCAATATTTGCGCGAAATTTACAATCCTTGCTTAATTTTTAAACAATCGCATACTTGTGCTTATAGGCATGCTTTAGGAAGAGCAGGGGCCCGTCGAATTGCCTATGATCAATTCTGCTTCGAGAAGTTGCGAGGTCACGGGGCTCTGTGGATGTTTGATTTTGTTGATCAACATCTCCGCGCAGATATTTCCAGCTTTGCGCACTGAGGAGCGTGTGCAGGTGAAAACGGGCGTATCTTCATAGCCATTGCGAAGATAACTAAGCTCATCGTCATGAATCACGACAGAAATATCCTCTTTGATGCGCAAGTGACGTGCTTCTATCGCTCGCCTAATCCCATATCCACTTATGATTGAAGAGGCGATAAAGGCTGACGGTGGATTTTTAAAGGATAACATCTGATTTGCTATTCGAAACCCATATTCTTCTGTCATCTCTTCATTTGTGCATAGGTTTTCATCAATTGTTATGTGGGCTTTTTGATGTGCGGCTTCGTAGCCTGCGCGCCGGCGTTGTGCGAAGCCCATAGATTCTAGGCCGTTGAGCAATGCAATGCGCCTGTGTCCGAGGTCTATCAAATGCTTGGTTGCGGCTTCGAATGAGCGCTTATTGTTGACATCGACCCATGAATAATTCTCTTCTTTTTCACTAATTGAACGACCATGGACAACAAAGGGAAGACCTAATTCTTGTAAAAGAGTAATTCTTGGATCATTGGGTTTTGGTCCATGGATGATGACACCATCGACTGAGCCTTTGAGGGCTAATTTGCGGTAAACGTCTTCTTGTTCATCTCTGCTGGCCATCGTTATGTGCATATCAAAGTTATGAGCCGCGTATATTTCTGAAGCACCTGCAATAAAATCAGTGAAAATTGGATTCCCAACTTCATTTGTTTCACTGAGAGGGATGACGTGACCAACAGTGTGATTAAGGCCCGTTGCTAAGCTGCGCGCACGCGTGTTTGGCGTATAGTTATACTGTAATGCAGCGGCAGATACTTTTTGCCGCGTGGCTTCAGACACTTCTGGATATCCGTTTAATGCCCTAGAAACAGTTGTTTGTGAAATACCTAAAATATTCGATAGTTCTTTTAAGTTCACTTTAAAGGCCTCCCCAGTAAATGCTTATGGCTTTCTTTGAGCCATGAAGCGCGCTCTCATCTTATGCTCACTATATGAATATTAAAGGGTATTACAAACAAATTGCAAACTGAGTAATTGACAACCGAAGCGCTTTGAGTAATTGTCAAACAATATTCAAAGCGCTTTGGTTGTTCGTAATACATATATTGTCGCTTTTGTATTTCAATATCCGTGCTGTATTTTTTAAGCATTAAATATGGCGATAATAAATTAATCTGGGAGGATAATATGAAAAAATCATTAATGACCGGCGTTGCGGCCCTTGCACTCATCTCAAGCGGTGCGACTGCACAAGATCTTAAAGGCGAGGTCATCACAGTCTCTGGGACTTGGTTGAGCTCTGAAGCTGAAATTATCGAAAGTGTTTTTGATCTGTTTGAAGAAAAAACAGGTGCGACAGTTAAATATGTTGGTTCTGACAGTTTTGAGCAGCAAATTCAAATTGATGCAGAGGCAGGATCGGCGCCAAATATCGCTGTTTTCCCACAGCCAGGCTTGGCTGCAGGCATGGCATCTAAAGGATTTCTAACGCCTTTGAAGCCTCAGGTTTCAGATTGGGTGAAAGATAATTACGCGGCAGGTCAGTCATGGGTTGATCTTGGCTCATATGCAGATGCGAATGGCGATAAGCAGCATTACGGTATGTTCTTCCGCGTCGATCTAAAATCACTTGTTTGGTATTCACCTGAGAACTTCGAAGATGCAGGCTATGAAATTCCTGAATCAATGGAAGAGCTCAAGGCGCTTACAGATCAAATCGTTGCTGATGGTGAAACACCTTGGTGTATCGGTCTAGGTTCTGGTGCAGCAACGGGTTGGCCGGCAACGGATTGGGTGGAAGATATGATGCTTCGCACACAAGCACCGGAGGTTTATGACGCTTGGGTTGATAACTCAATGCCGTTTAACGATCCAAAGGTTATCGAAGCTGTTGAAGAATTTGGTTGGTTTGCGCGCAATAGCGATTATGTTTCTGGTGGTGCTGGTGCTGTTGCGACAACAGATTTCCGTGATAGCCCGAAAGGCCTCTTTGCGTCTCCGCCACAATGCTACATGCACCGTCAAGCTTCCTTCATTCCAGCATTCTTCCCTGAGGGAACAGTCGTTGGTGAAGATGCAGATTTCTTCTACTTCCCTTCATATGAAAGCAAAGAGCTTGGTAACCCAGTTCTTGGTGCCGGCACACTCTTTGCAATCACCAATGAAAGCGAAGGCGCACATGCTTTGATCGAATTCTTACAAGATCCAAAAGCGCATGAAACATGGATGGCGCAAGGCGCATTTTTGACACCACATAAGGGTGTTGATCTGAGCGCATTTGAAACGGATGCTGAGCGCGCGATGAATAACATCTTGCTTGGTGCGACAACTTTCCGCTTCGATGGTTCTGATTTGATGCCAGGTGGTGTTGGTGCAGGTTCATTCTGGACAGGCATGGTTGATTATACAAGCGGTAAGAGTGCGGAAGAGGTTACGGCTGATATTCAAGCATCATGGGACAGCTTGAAATAATTCATCTGATCATTCTGAGGGCCCAAGTATTATTTGGGCTCTCAAAGTTTAATCCAGATGGTATCCATAAACTCGAGGGGAGACTGGCATGCATCCTGCATTGCAAGGTTTGATGATGATTTTTGTTGGTGTAAGTGGCTGTGTTGGCTATTTTTACTTCTCAAACATCGTCTTAGATAAATTCATTTTTCCAGCTAAAGGAGAGCATGCTGGGCGCAATATTAATCGCGCTAATCTCGTTCGTCCTTGGCTTTTTCTTTTTCCAGCATTAATCGCGCTTGGCTTATATTTGGCCTATCCCGTCATAGAAACATTTCGCCTATCTTTAACAGATCGTTCGCAAGGCGGTGCTTTTGTTGGGGCTGATAATTACGCAGCCTTATTTAACGACCCAAAATTTTGGGAAGCGCTACGCAATAACCTTCTATGGCTCTTAGTTGTGCCCGCAATGTCGACAGCTTTTGGCCTTTTAGCGGCTCAGCTGACGGACCGCATTAAATGGGGTAACATCGCGAAATCATTGATTTTTATGCCAATGGCGATTTCATTCGTAGGCGCGGCCGTTATTTGGAAGCTTGTCTATGATGCACGCCCGATTGATACGAACCAAATCGGTATTTTAAATGCAGTTTATCTCGCTTTAGGTGGAGATGAGCCTCAACAATGGCTTTCAAAACCATTTTGGAATAATTTCTTTTTAATGGCTGTTTTGATCTGGATTCAAACAGGTTTTGCTATGGTTATTCTTTCTGCCGCTATTCGAGGTGTTCCGGAAGAAACTATTGAGGCAGCGATTATTGATGGCGCAAATCCATTTCAAATATTCTTCAAGATTAAAGTGCCGCAAATCATCGGAACAATTGTCGTTGTTTGGACAACGATTACGATCACTGTGTTGAAAGTGTTCGATATTGTTTTCGCGATGACAAATGGTCAGTGGGAAACGCAAGTTTTGGCAAACTACATGTATGATAAGCTCTTTAGGGCAGGGGATTGGGGCGTTGGCTCTGCTGCTGCGATGATTATCATGCTGCTTGTTATGCCGATCCTTGTTTGGAACGTGCGCAATGCGCGCAAAGAAATGTAATTGGGGGATTGAGACATGGATAATATTGCAGGTCGTAAGCCCGCCGTCGTATGGGCAACACAAATTTCTGCGGCAGTTTTGGTCATTTTATGGCTGCTGCCAACAGTTGGTTTGCTCATTTCATCATTTCGTTCGGCAGATCAGATTGCTGGCTCAGGGTGGTGGCAATCCATCTTCCCACAAGAACAAAACATCATGATCCGTGCAAAATCTGCGGCTGATCAAACGCAAGAAGGTGCACTCTATGTGATCGAGGGCAATCTTTTTGAGCAAGAAGGCTTAGATCAAGGTGAAATTTCAGCATGGGGGACTTCTTCTCGTGCGATTGCAGCTTATACATCTGGCCAAACGGCTGATCTTGGGAATAAGGGGCGTCTGAGTGTTCAGGCTAATGGTGATTACCGCTTTGAAAACAATAGTGAGTTTTCTGGCAAACGTGGTCAGCGTGTATTCTTGACATCTGTTTCACCTCCGAATTTCACGCTCGACAACTATAAGAATGTGCTATTCTCCGATGGCGGCGATGGCATGGCAAAAGCATTTTTCAATACTTTGACTGTGACAATTCCAGCCACAATCATTCCAATCTTGATTGCCGCTTTTGCAGCTTATGCTCTCGCTTGGATGGATTTCAAAGGCCGTGCGCTTCTGATTGCCTTTGTGGTTGGACTTTTGGTTGTGCCTTTACAACTCGCTTTGATTCCTCTTTTGAAATTCCATAATTCTATTGGAATTGGAAAAGGATATCTCGGCGTTTGGATGGCGCATACAGGCTTTGGATTGCCGCTCGCGATTTATCTCTTGCGCAACTATATGGTCGGACTGCCTAAAGATATCATCGAGAATGCGCGCGTGGATGGGGCAACAGAATTCCAAATCTTCATTAAGATTATTCTGCCACTTTCATTCCCAGCATTGGCCTCATTCGCGATCTTCCAGTTTCTTTGGACATGGAATGACTTGCTTGTAGGTCTTGTATTCTTGATCGATAGCACAGGCGATACAACGATCATGACCCGCCAAATTACAGAGCTCTTGGGATCTCGTGGTGGCAATTGGGAAATCTTAGCAACAGCTGCTTTCGTGTCGATCTCGGTACCTTTAGCGGTGTTCTTCTTTATGCAAAAATATCTGGTGCGTGGCTTGCTTGCAGGCTCGGTGAAATAAATCAGTTAATTAAAGGCGATTACAATAATGACAAAAACAAACGTCTCACATTTTTCACGTGAAAAAGATTGGTGGCGCGGTGCCGTAATATATCAAATTTATCCGCGCAGCTTCCAAGATAGCAACAATGACGGGATAGGGGATTTGGCGGGGATTTCATCTCGCATGCCTTATATCGCTTCTCTCGGTGTTGACGCGATCTGGATTTCACCTTTCTTTACCTCACCGATGAAAGATTTTGGATATGATGTTTCAGATTATCGGGGCATTGATCCAATGTTTGGCACAATGGATGATTTTGATGCGCTGATTGAATGCGCGCATCAAAATGGTCTTAAGGTGATGATTGATTTGGTTCTTTCACATACTTCTGATCAGCATGCTTGGTTTAAAGAAAGTCGCCAGAATAAAGAGAACGATAAGTCCAATTGGTATGTCTGGGCAGATGCAAAAGAAGATGGAAATCCACCTAACAACTGGCTTTCTATCTTTGGCGGCTCTGCGTGGCAGTGGGATCCGCGTCGCTTGCAATATTATTTGCATAACTTTTTGACATCCCAACCTGATTTGAACTTCCATGAACCACAGGTTCAAGATGCTCTCTTGGATGTCGCGCGTTTTTGGCTGGAAAGAGGTGTTGATGGTTTCCGTCTTGATACGATCAACTTCTATACCCATGACAAGCAATTGCGCGATAATCCGGGCTTGCCTAAAGATCAAATTACGAGTCGTATTGCACCTGCTGAAAACCCATATGGTTGGCAGCAACATCTTTACGATAAAAACCAGCCTGAAAACATTGATTTCCTCAAAAAACTTCGCGCTGTGATGGAGCCCTATAATGCGGCGGCTGTCGGCGAAGTGGGCGATGAACAGCTTGGGCTGGAAATTATGGGAGAATATACCTCAGGTGATGATTTGATGCATATGTGTTATGCATTTGAATTATTATCAGGGCAGCAGCCAAGTGCATCCTATATCAAAGATGTCATGGATCATGTGGAGCGTGTCGCTGAGGATGGATGGGCATGTTGGGCATATTCCAACCATGATGTTAAGCGCCATAAAACGCGCTGGGATCTGGGGGGGGAGTCTTCGCGTGCATTCACAACGCTGATGATGTGCCTCAAGGGATCGGCTTGTATTTATCAAGGTGAAGAGCTTGGATTTGATGAGGCGGATGTTGCTTTTGAAGAGTTGCAAGATCCATATGGTGTTGAGTTTTGGCCAACATTTAAAGGCCGAGATGGGTGTCGCACACCGATAGCATGGGAAAACACCAATCAAAATGGCGGCTTTTCAAACGCAGATAAAACATGGCTACCAGTGAGTCCGACACATTTATCACTTTCGGCGCAAGAAGCTGAAAAAGATCCAAATGCACTGATTCATCATTACCGCAAGGCCATTAAATTGCGCGCTCAACACGATGTGTTGCGCCAAGGTGAGATGAAAAATGTTCGCGCGAATGGATCAGTTTTGAGCTTTGATCGTATCCATACGAATGGCGAGGTGATCCAATGTCATTTCAATTTATCAAATGAAAACACTTCAATTACAACACCATCAGGCAAGTGGGACGCCTTAGGCAAAGACCTAGGGGCCGCACAGAATATATCTGATACTCAAATTCATTTAGGGCCATGGCAGCCTGTTATATTGTTAAAGAAATAACGAAAGGGGAGGAAAATGGCAGATCTTAATCTAAGCAATGTCGCGAAAGTATATGGTGGCAAGGTCGAAGTCCTTAAGGACATTAACCTTGATATCAAAACAGGCGAACTCATTGTTTTCGTCGGCCCGTCTGGATGCGGAAAATCGACTTTGCTTCGTATGATCGCAGGTCTCGAAAGTATTTCTGGAGGAGATTTCACGATCGATGGGGAGCGTATGAACGATGTTCCTCCGGCGCAGCGCGGCATTGCTATGGTGTTTCAGTCTTATGCGCTCTATCCGCATATGACTGTGCGCGATAATATGGCCTTCGCAATGAAACTTGCGAAAAAACCAGAAGCAGAAATCAATGCTGCGATCGAAAATGCGGCTCGTATTTTGCAACTCGAACCCTATCTTGACCGCTTGCCAAAGGCGCTCTCAGGTGGGCAACGCCAACGTGTTGCAATCGGGCGCGCTATTGTGCGTGACCCAAAAGTTTATCTCTTCGATGAACCGCTTTCAAACCTTGATGCCGCGCTTCGTGTGGCAACAAGAATTGAAATCGCGCAGCTTAAAGAAAGCATGCCAAATTCAACTATGGTCTATGTTACCCACGATCAGGTTGAAGCGATGACATTGGCCGATAAAATCGTTGTGCTTGCAAATAAAGGCATCGCCCAAGTTGGGAGCCCGCTTGAGCTGTATGAACGCCCAGATAATGAATTTGTCGCTCAATTTATCGGCTCGCCTTCTATGAATTTGCTTCCAGGTCAAATTACCGAGACGGGTGCAAACACAAAAGTAAAACTTTCAGGCGGTGGTACGGCTATTATTCCCATTGCGACAGAAGCGAGTGATCAGGGGCGTGCTGTGAATGTTGGTGTGCGTCCAGAAGATTTGGTGATTGCTGAAAGTGATCCGCTCTTTGCAGGAAAAGTCAACATTACTGAAGCGCTTGGTGAAGTGACCTTACTGTATTTTGAAAGTGAGAATGGTGGTGAGCCTGTGGTGGGTAAATTGCCTGGCATCCATAAAGATATTCGCGGAACCAATGTGGAATTGACAGCTGCACCAGAGAAGCTACATCTCTTTGCAGATGGTCTATCTATGCGTAAAAAATAACTGAATTTTTTCAATTTGAGCGATAAATTCACTCAGTAAAAAGCCCAGAGAATTTTCTCTGGGCTTTTTGTTTTGCTTTGTCGAAAAGAGTTTAAGCGCATAGTCATCTTGCTGGGTCAATGAGGCGTTTTGCCATTTTCGTGCAGGAGGTCTTGCGCATTAAAGAGCTTTGCTGAAGATCACTTTGCTGTGACCTTCAGCCCAGAGGTTGCAGACGTACGCATGTTTCATGTGCCGCCCCCAATCTTCTGGTGCTGTGTAATATACTGATGATACAGCTGTTAAGGCTACAAGCTAGCAGCCTCGCGTGCCAATTCTTCAATCGCCTTCCAATCTCCTTTTTCAACCAAAGAAGCAGGAGCAACCCAAGAGCCGCCAACGCAAAGCGTGTTGGATAGAGAAAGATATTCATTCGCATTTTTCAATGAGATGCCGCCAGTTGGACAAAAATTCATTTGAGGCAGCGGGGCGCCAATTGCTTTAAGAGCTGGTGCGCCACCATTTGCTTCCGCAGGAAAGAACTTTGCCACATTATATCCACGTGCAAGCAAACGCATGACATCAGAGGCCGTCGATGTGCCGCATAAAAGGGGAAGGGCTTTTTCTTCAGCAGCATCGAGCAATTGCTCCGTATAACCTGGTGAAACGCCAAATTCTGCACCAGCATTGATGGCATTTGAGACATCTTGCGCATTGAGCAAAGTGCCTGCGCCAACAATACCGCCCTCAACTTTTGCCATTTCAGAGATCACATCAAGGGCACAATCTGTGCGCAATGTGACTTCTAAGGCAGGTAGGCCGCCGGCAACAAGTGCTTCTGCTAAAGGGCGCGCATGTGCGATGTCGTGGACAACTAAAACAGGCACAACGGGAGCGAGTGTGCAGATTTCAGCACATTTTTGACTGGCCTCTTGTGGAGTCATTTTTCAATTCCTTTATTAAAAGAGTGAGCAAGCGCCATCAGAGGCTTGGCCTGCGGATTTTCTAAATGTTTCAAAGAGCTCACGCCCAATGCCAACTTTATTCGCAGTTAAATCATGTGTGACAGGTTGGCGTGCTTCAAAGCCCTCTTCAAGCACCTCTAAGGTGCCTAGCGTTGCGTCAAGGCGCACCAAGTCTCCATCTTTAAGTTTTGCAAGAGGCCCACCTGATTTTGCTTCTGGGCAAACATGGATACAGGCAGGAACCTTCCCTGAGGCACCAGACATACGACCATCCGTCACAAGGGCGACCTTTAAACCACGCCCTTGTAAGACAGAAAGCGTTGGTGTCAGGGAATGCAGCTCAGGCATCCCATTGGCTTGTGGTCCTTGGAAACGCACAACAACAACAGTATCTTCAGTAAACTCTCCATTTTGGAAGGCTTTTTTGACATCATGTTGATCTGTAAAGATGCGCGCTTTCGCTTCTACAACGTGATACTCAGGCTTAACAGCCGAGACTTTCATAACGCCGCGCCCCAGATTTCCCTTGAGCTCTTTGAGGCCACCCGTCTTTTGAAAAGGGTTGGAAATAGGGCGTATAATTTTCTCATTGAGGCTTTCAGAAGTCCCATCTTCAAAAACAACTTCGCCTTGTTTGAGTTTCGGCTCTTTTGTATAGAAAGCGAGGCTTTCTCCAGCGACAGTCTCCACATCCTCATGTAAAAGACCTTCGCTTAATAATTGCCGGATCATATACCCCAAACCACCAGCCGCATGGAAATGGTTCACATCCGCAAGCCCATTTGGATAGACTTTCGCCATCAAAGGTGTGATTTCTGAGAGATCAGAGAAATCTTGCAGATCCAATATAATGCCGGCTGATCGCGCCATAGCTGGAAGATGGAGAACTAAGTTCGTTGATCCGCCTGTCGCCATGAGGCCAACAAGACCATTCACAAATGTCTTTTCACTCAAAATATGCCCAACGGGGCGAAAATCATTGCCAAGCCCTGTGATTTCTGTGGCGCGTTTGGCAGCTTCTTTGGTGAGCGCATCGCGCAGTTCGGTCTCTGGGTTGACAAATGAGGCACCTGGCAAATGAAGCCCCATAATCTCCATGAGCATCTGATTGGTGTTTGCCGTGCCGTAGAACGTACAAGTGCCTTGGCCATGATAGGCCTTCATCTCAGTTTCCATGAGTTCTTGACGACTTGCTTCACCGATTGCGAACCGGTTGCGCACCTCGGCTTTCTCATCATTGGTTATCCCTGTTGGCATGGGGCCTGCGGGGACAAAAATGGAAGGAATATGCCCGAAGGAACCTGCCGCCATAATTAATCCAGGGACAATTTTATCGCAAACACCAAGATAAAGAGCGGAGTCAAAGCAGTTGTGAGATAATCCAATCGCAGCTGAAAGCGCGATTGTATCGCGTGAGAATAGAGAAAGCTCCATGCCCGGCTCACCTTGCGTGACACCATCACACATCGCCGGAACACCGCCTGCCACTTGAACAGTTGCGCCTTGCTCGCGCACCATCTCACGAATTAAATCAGGAAAACGCTCATATGGTTTATGAGCTGATAACATGTCGTTATAAGCCGTGACGATACCAAGGTTGGGCGCGCGCCCTTCTGCTAAAGCCGCCTTATCTTGCCCCATTGCCGCATAAGCATGCGCTTGCCCACCGCAAGACAGATGCGCCCGAACAGGGCCTTTACTGGCAGCATTTGCAATGCGCTCCAAATAGGCTTCTCTTGTCGGTTTCGAGCGCTCGATGATGCGCTGCGTGATCTCATTTAGCTTGGTGTGGGCTGACATGAATGGCTTCCTTGAGCTCAATAGCTTCTTTCGTGCGATTGTTTCATTGCGCCCCTTGCAACAATTGTTTCAAATAGTGCAAGTTAGCGCTAACTTAAGCTCAATATACAAACAAAGCCCCGCAATGCAAGAGCGAGAAACGACGGAACAATAAAGAGAGGCCAAAAAGAAAAAGCCGAAGGTAAACTCCGGCTTTAAACAATGAAATATGCTTATATTTTAAACAAGTTTACCATCAGCGTTTAAAATCCCCTTACCGCCAAGATAAGAATGAAGCACTTCAGGTAGATGCACAGAGCCATCCTCACGCTGACCATTTTCAAGCACAGCAATCAAACAGCGACCCACAGCAAGGCCTGAACCATTGAGCGTGTGAACGAACTCAGGCTTGCCACCTGCTTTTGGCTTAAAGCGTGCATTCATCCGGCGCGCTTGGAAATCACCACAGGTCGAAACAGATGAAATCTCGCGGAATTTGCCTTGGCCTGGGAGCCAAACTTCAATGTCATTCGTGCGCTTAGCGCCAAATCCTATATCGCCGGAACATAGATTGACAGTGCGGTAGGCCAGCCCAAGCGCCTCAAGAATAGCTTCCGCGCAGCCCGTCATGCGCGCGTGCTCTTCCTCAGATTTCTCAGGATGAACGATAGAAACCATCTCAACCTTTTCAAACTGGTGCTGGCGCAGCATACCTGCTGTATCACGCCCAGCGCTGCCAGCTTCAGAACGAAAGCAAAGCGTGTGCGCGACATGGCGACGGGGCAGGGAGCTTTCATCAATTGTCGCCCCATTGACCGTATTTGTAAGGGTCACTTCCGCCGTTGGAATAAGCCAGAAACCATCTGTGGTCTTATAGCTATCTTCGCCAAATTTAGGCAATTGCCCAGTGCCATAAAGCATCTCTTCGCGCACCAAAACGGGGGTCATCGTCTCGGTCAAGTCATGCTTATCGACATGCGTATCAATCATGAATTGCGAAAGCGCGCGGTGAATGCGCGCCACTGCGCCTTTGAGAACCACGAAGCGTGAGCCAGAAAGCTTGGCCGCCGTCTCAAAATCCATGCTCGCTTGAACACCTTCAATCTCAAAATGCTCACGCGCTTTGAAATCAAGAGTTTTGGGCGTGCCCC
>CALLMA010000001.1 GCA_938008015.1 uncultured Celeribacter sp. | reverse complement strand
ATTAGTCGTACTATAGATTTGAGTCGAGGATTATCAAACAGTTTTGGTGTGAAATATGCCCCCGCAGCACGTTTGTTTAATTCAGCTAGGGTCGGATAGGGCGCGATCATGCCTGCGATTTGGCTCATCTTGAGTTTATTTGCAATGGCGAGCGACCATAGCGTGATGAGCTCTCCTGCATCAGGGCCAACAATGGTGACGCCGATAGGGCGGTTATTCACAACCATAACTTTGATGAAACCTGCTTTGGCGCGTGAAGTTGCTATCGCGCGGTCATTTCCAGAGACTTCCGCTCGTGCAACGGTCAATTTTGCGCCATATGCCTCTCGCGCTGCTGCTTCTGTTAGGCCGACTTGTGCTAACTCCGGATCTGTATATGTCGCCATTGGGATATGTTTTGTTGAAGGTTTTGCGGGGAGGGCGAGTAGAATAGATCTAATCAAAACACCGGCTTGATACCCTGCAACATGCGTGAATTGCAGATTGCCTGCCACGCAATCCCCAATGGCATAAACTTTTTTATTGGATGTGCGCATGGAAGGATTTACAGCAATACCGCGATTACTATGTTCTATTCCTGCTTCTGCAAGGCCTAAATTTTCAGTATTTGCGACCCGCCCAACGGCAACAAGAATATCTGTGCCTTCAACCTGTGTGCCATTCGCCAATTCAACTTTAATTCGACCATCTTCTTGAGAGACTTTCTCCGCAAAAGAGCCTTCAAAAAGTTCTATGCCTTCATTTTTTAAGGATTGCCTTATAATTTCAACAGCTTCTGGATCGTCGCGGCCTAAAATACTCGCGCCTTCAATTAAGCTGACCTTTGATCCAAGGCGCGCGTGAGCAAGGGCCATTTCAGAGCCAATCGGTCCGCCCCCTAATATGATGAGCTCTTTTGGAAGCGTTTTTTGCTCCCAGAGGCTTTCATTCGTAAGATAATCTACTTCTGAAAGCCCTGCGATGGGTGGGATGAAGGCGTGCGATCCGGTTGAAACGACGAATCTGCGAGCTGAAACGATTGTGTCGCCTGATTGGACTTGATTTTGGGAAATGAAGGCGGCGCGATCGCGCAAAACAGTACACCCTAATTCTTCAAACCGTTCTTGGCTATCATGGGGTTCAATTGTCGCAATAGTGTCGTGAACGTGCTTCATAGCTTCATCATAAGAGCTGGCCTTTTTGGCCGCGCTTAAAAGGGCTTTGGAGGGCACGCATCCGTAATTGAGACAATCACCTCCCATTTTTCCGGCTTCAATCAAAACGACAGAAGCTCCCATTTGCACAGCGCCAGCAGCCAATGAAAGGCCACCAGATCCAGCGCCAATAATGCATAAATCAGTTTTTATATGTTTCGTCATGATCAAAGCTCCACTTTGCGAAAGCGTTTTATAATTATGGGAAGAAGGGCGAGTAAGGATAAGCCTAATATGGGGAATAAGATGTGCGGTTCAAAAATTATGCCAAGATTAGGTGTTTCGCCAGCTGCAAAGACTTCCCCGAGACCTGCGCCAACTGATGTATAAACTAAAGCACCTGGGATAATGCCCAATACGGTCGATATCGCAAAGCGGTAGAAAGGGACACCAAAAAGAGCTGGCAGCAAGTTGGCGACAAAGAAGGGGACGACAGGCATAAGTCGAATCAAGAAGAGTGCCGACCATTGATTTTCGTCGATACCATTTTTGATTTTTTGGATTGGTCCCGAGCTCGCATCCATTTTTGATGCGAGATAGTCGCCTAGCCCCCAGCGCGCTGCCGCGAAGAGCACCATAGCGCCAATACTTGCACCTGTCACATTTGTGATGGCGCCTATTGCTGTGCCAAATAGGAAGCCGCCCGTTAATGTGGCGATTGTGGCACCGGGAAGTGAGAAGGCGACGATTAAAGCATAAGCGGCAATGAAGAGGGTGAAGGTCAAAAGGAAATTGGCATCTCTAAAGGCAATCAGATCGCCTCGATATTGCGCTAGGCTGTCAAAGCTCAATATGTCTTTGAATTGGCTTCCTAGAAGAATGATGCATGTGAGTACGGCGATAAAGCCGATGAGTTTCTTTTTGGAACCACCCTTATGATTTTGTTTGGAGGTTGTATTCATGTGCCCGCTTCCTCTGAATGTTGCGTTCTGTGTGTTACACATGGCAAAGAGAAGATAAGTTTTCTATAATGATTATGCGATTATCACGAAGCCTTGATGAGGTTTGTACGATTTTGTGAGTATTTCGTATAATTATTTCAGATTTATGTATTAGATGAATTGACAAGAAAGGCGCATGTGCCTATTTCACCATCCTTAATAAGTCACCGATTATTCGAATCCGAATTTAAATTGAGTGATGTGATTTGAACATTATGATGGAGATGCGATATGAAACGCACCTTTCAACCAAGCAACCTCGTCCGCAAACGCCGTCACGGTTTCCGTGCGCGTATGGCAACTAAAGCTGGCCGCAAAATCTTGAACGCACGTCGTGCGCGTGGTCGTAAGTCTTTGTCTGCATAAAATTGCACGACAAGCTGATTAGATGACACCGTCTGTCGCCTCTCAATCTGATTCACAAAAATCAGATTTGGAAATGCAACAGGCGGTTTCGTCATGTCTTGATGATGAAAATACATCTCAAAAGAGTAGGGCTGTTTGTTCGACCTTGCTAAAAAGACGTGATTTTCTCAAAGCTTCTAAGGCGAGACGCCAAGCCACGGGGAGTTTCTTGCTGCAGGGCAGGAAACGTACTGAAGGTGAGGCAGTCGGCATTAGAATCGGCTATACATGCTCTAAAAAGGTCGGCAATGCTGTTGCGCGCAATCGTGCTAAAAGGCGCTTGCGCGAGGCTGCGCGACATATCATTCCTGAAATCGGTCGCGATGGATGGGATTATGTTCTTGTGGGCAAGAAAAAAGATACCTCTGAGCAGCTCTTTACGGCGCTTTTGGATGATCTTAGATATGCGTTAAAGCGCGTTCATTCTGATAAACCTCGCAAAGATAAGGCGCCTTATAAAACGAGAGCGCACAAATGACGCCATTGGCTTTGCTTGTATCGCTGCCTGTGCGTCTTTATCGCAAAGTTTTTAGTCCTTTGGTTGGGTTTAATTGCCGCTATCATCCAACCTGTTCAGCTTATGCATTGGAAGCGCTTGAGCTCCATGGGGGCTTTAAGGGATCCTATCTGATTATAAGGCGCTTGCTGAGATGCCATCCTTTTGGCGGATATGGTAGCGATCCTGTTCCTAAGCGCTCTTGTTGTGAAAAAGATAAAGAGAAGCAGGAATAACCGCTTTTCTCTATCTTTTCATTTATTGGGAAAAGAGGAGCCTCAGCTATGGCTGGGTAAGCTTTGCTAAGGCCTGCATTTTTTCCAAAGCTTTTCCACTATCAATGGAAGCCCTTGCGATTTCGACGCCTTCTTTTAAAGTATTTGCCCTATCTGAAATCATGAGTGCAGCTGCGGCATTTAGAAGGACGGCATCGCGGTAGGCGCCTTTTTCATCCCCTGCCAAAACGGCGCGTAGCCTTGCGCCATTGCTCTCAGGAGTGCTGCCCTCAATATCTTGGAAGTTATAGACAGGCAGACCAGCCATTTCAGGATGCAGTTCGCGCGTGTCGATGTTGCCATTTTCGAGCGCAACAAGCGTTGTCTTTCCTGTTACCGTGATCTCATCGGTGCCATCTTCACCATGGACCAACCATGTTTTTTCCGATCCTAAGATTTGGAGGGTCTTTGCCATTGGCAGCAGTAAGCTTGCACAGTAAGCACCTGTTAGCTGGCGTTTTACGCCTGCGGGATTGGTCAATGGTCCTAGAATATTAAAAACGGTTCGCATGCCAAGTTCTAAGCGGATTGGCATAACATGTTTCATCGCAGGGTGATGCATTGGTGCCATCATGAAGCAAATGCCCGCTTGATCTAACGCATTTTGCGCAACTTCGGCGGGGACCATGACATTAATGCCATTAACGCCCAAACTATCGGCGGAACCGGCATTAGAGCTTATTTTTTTATTTCCATGTTTGGCAACGGGAATACCCGCGCCTGCGACGGTAAAGGCTGTAGCCGTTGAAATTTGTAGTGTCGCTTTGCCTGTTCCGCCTGTGCCAACAATATCGATCGCGTCTTTAGGGGCTTGAATGGGCACGCAGGCGGCGCGCATCTGGGCTGCTGCACCGGCGATTTCATCGACGCCTTCGCCCCTTGTGCATAACGCCGTAAGAAGCGCTGATACTTGGATCGGGCTGGCCTCTCCACGAAATAAAATTTCAAAAGCAGTATTGGCTTCTTCCCAACTCAAAGCGCGTTTTGTTGCTGTTGCAATATAGGAATTGATGCTTGAGGTCATACAGTCACCTCCAAGGTCCGCTCTTGTTGGGGAAGCTTATTTAGAAAATGACGCAGCATATCATGCCCATGTTGCGATCGAATTGATTCGGGATGGAATTGAACGCCTTCAATTGGGAGCTCTTTGTGCTTTAAGCCCATGATCGTCCCGTCATCGAGCCATGCTGTCACCTCAAGGCAATCTGGCAGTGTTTCTTTTTCAACAACCAAAGAGTGATAGCGCGTGGCCTCAAGGGGGGAGGGGAGCCCCTTAAAGACGCCTTTGTTGTCGTGATGAATTTCACCCAGTTTTCCATGCACGATTTCATGGCAACGCACGACTTTGCCTCCAAAGGCTGCACCAATCGCTTGGTGGCCAAGGCAGACGCCGAATAAAGGGATGTTGTTTTTCGCAGCATGTTCAATCATTGGCATGCATATCCCTGCCTCAGTTGGCGTTTTCGGGCCAGGAGAAAGGAGGACGCCAGAGGGCTCTAAATCAATGACTTGATCTAAGGTGAGTTCATCATTGCGGATCACATGAGCAGGCCAGCCTAATTGGCCAATGTAATGTACCAAATTATATGTAAAGCTGTCATAATTGTCGATTAGGAGTAGCATAAACTGGATCCTTGCTCTTTATTTGCCGATTTGATTATAAAAGATTAGCTCTTTTGTTGTTGAGGTAAAAGCTATGTTTTGCATTCGAGGCGCGGAAAATAATATTTTTAGAGCGCTGAAACCATTTTTATTCATGTTTACTCGGCGCTCAAAGCAGCCTAAATGAAATAAGAAGGTGTACCATGTATTTTGCTTTTATTATTTTTCGTTTTGCTATTTTGGAGAGGTCATAAATGCTCATTCGTCTTGCGCGAAGGTTGATATCGGGTTGTTTGGTTGGCGCTTTCATTATTTTTGTGGCGCATCAACGCCTTGATGAGGTTACTATTGTTCTCGCCCCATCTGAAATCGAAGTGGCTTCGAAGATAGAAGATCTGCCTTCTGTTGCCTTGAAGACAAACGATCATTTGGAAGAGAATAGTCATCGCGACATTGATCATCTTGATGACGAAAAGAATGCCCTGATCACGGATGTAAATGAGACCATGGAGGCTGAGCAAGGTGAGGCGACTGAGCCACAAGAGGTCTCTGCGCAGCAAGTTGATGCCTTGCAAACTTTGGAGGCTGAGCCAATCGAAGCATTTGAACCACCGCTCTCAATTTCACCTGCCATAATTTTATCTCATGAATTTTTGCTAGAGATTGCACATGCCTCTGCTGTATTTTGGCCGCCCTTAGCTTTTCCTCTAAGCGAACCACAGCGCGCTGAGTTTTAGTTCAACGATATAGTAACAATGGTTCGTGAAGTGGCGGATGTGCCTAAATCTAATTTAGAACACTGTAATAAGATGAAATGATATTGTTTGGTAGGCCCGGTAGGACTCGAACCTACGACCAAAGCGTTATGAGCGCTCTGCTCTAACCAACTGAGCTACAGGCCCGCCATGCCCATTTGATTATGATGCAATGCGGGGATGGTCAAGCGTAAAAAAGAGGTTTTTTGTAATTTTTCGTGAGTTTAAATTTGTATATATTTGTGTTTTGTATTGAGCGTGATTATGCGCAGTTGGCATAATTTTCGAATATAATGATTGGCTATTGGCAATCTGTTCAATATCAGGATAAATATCTGTATAAATTATAAACAGTATAAATCTGAGTGAGGATCCATTGAGTAATACGGATAGTTTTATTGATGAAGTCAACGAAGAAATCCAAAAGGATAAGTTTTATGACTATCTAAAAAAATATGGATGGATCGGGATTGTCGTTGTGTTTGCCCTAGTTGGAGGGGCGAGTTGGAATGAATGGTCCAAAAGCAAAGCGCAGGCACAAGCGCAAGCAAATGGCGATTTGATCAGAGATGCCTTAAGTCTGCAAGATGAGACACTGCGCATCGAGGCGCTGGACGTTGCGCCGATTGAGGGCGAGGCTGTCATTGTAAAGGCGATGCTTGAAGCTGGTGAATTATATGCTGCTGGTGATATTCCTAAAGCGCTTGCGATCTTAGAGCCTTTCACATCAGATGCTGTTTTAGATCCTATCTACCGTGATTTAGCTATTTTGAAGACGGTTATGATTGGTGCGAATGTGATGACTGCTGAAGAGCGTATTTCGCGCCTTGCTGGCATTGCGGCGTCAGGTGCGCCATATCGCCTGCTTGCAGAAGAGCAAATTGCGGCCACTCAAGCTGAGGTCGGTGAGATTGATGTCGCAATCGAAGGGCTGCGAGCTATATCTGTAGATTCGCAAGCGTCAGATGCGATGCGTCAGCGCGCATTTCAGATGATTGTTGCTCTTGGCGGCGAGCCTTTAGGTGAAAATCAGTAATTGATCTTTGGCTCACATGAGATGAAAGTTGTAAGGGTGGAAAATATGAGCACGAACGACAACAAACGGCACCCTCGATATGGCTTATTGGCATTTGCTGCGTTGTTAAGTGCTTGCGCTGCAGATGAAGATATTTTGCGCGGCGAACGCTTGGATTTGCGCGAGGGGCAGCGCGAAATTATTGCGCAAAGTCGTGATGTTGCAATCTCTCTGGGGGCTCAACAAACGCGATCCGAGTGGCGCGGCGTTGGTGCGAGCCGTTTGAATAATTCGGGCCATAACGCCTTTACACCTTCGGTCCCTGATGTGCTTTGGCAGGTGAAGGTTGGAGAGGGGAATGGCCGTAAGTACCGTATTTTAGGCGCTCCTGTCGCAAAAGACGGGCTTATTTATAGCTTAGATTCACACTCTACAATCTCTGCCGTTGATCATCAGACTGGTCTTGTTGTCTGGTCTATTGATGTCGCTCGTAAGGGCGAAAATAATGATGACGCGGCGAGCGGATATTTAGCTTTAGATTACCAATACCTATATGCAACCATTGGTCATGGTGATTTGGTTGCAATCGATCTTAAATCAGGGCAAGAGATTTGGCGCCAAAATCTAGGCTCGGTTGGGGCGACAGGTTTGACAGCGCATGATGGGCTGATCTATGCCGCCGCTGCTGATGGGCAAGCTTGGGCGATTGAAGCTCAAAATGGCCGGATTAAATGGGCAATTCCGGGTGGTTTCAATGCAACGAGCCGTTTGGGCGCTGTTGCGCCCGCAATTTCTAATAAATTGGCCGTGCTGCCTTTTTCGACTGGGGATTTGCTCGGCGTCTTTCGCAAAGGTGGCGTGAGCCTTTGGAACACAGCTTTGGCAGGAAAGCGCAAAGAATCAGTTTATGCGAATATTTCATCACTATCCTCTGATCCGGTTATTTCCGGTAATACTGTTTATGTCGGCAACCAGTCCGGCCGCTTTGCCGCCTTTGATTTAGATACAGGCGCTCGCAAGTGGACCGTTAAAGAAGGTGGTTTAGGACCAGCTGTTGTGCTTGGGGGCTCTGTCTTTTTTGTAAGTGATGATAATACATTTATTCGCCTTAAAGCGCATAATGGGGAACGCGTTTGGAAAAAAGCTTTGCCTAATTTTGTGAATGATAAGCCTAAGAAGAGACAGGAAATCTATTTGCACTATGGGCCTGTCGCAGCAGGGGGTAAATTATGGCTGGCATCATCTGATGGTAAGTTGCGCGGCATTGATCCTGCCAGTGGAGAGGTTGCTTTGCAAATCGATCTGCCTGCGGGAGCCGCATCGAGCCCTGTTGTTGTGAATAAAGTTATGTATATCTTGCTTGAGAATGGCGCGTTGATCGCATTAGGATAATACCCAAATCAAAACGATTTGGGATATCCTATCTGCGTTTAACATTATTGCGTATTTTACTTGTTCTTTGGGGATAAAGGTCGTATCTGAGCGGATACAAATTGTACCGAGGCTATACATATGTCTTTTTCTATCGCCCTAGTTGGTCGCCCTAATGTCGGCAAGTCCACACTGTTTAATCGCCTTGTTGGCAAAAAGCTCGCATTGGTCGATGATCAACCGGGTGTGACACGCGATCTTCGTGAAGGCGAAGGCCGCATTGGGGATTTGCGTTTTACCGTTATTGATACTGCCGGCTTAGAAGAGGCAACGGATGCCAGCTTAGAAGGGCGTATGCGCAGGCTAACTGAGCGCGCTGTTGATATGGCTGATATCTGTCTCTTTATGATCGATGGTCGTGCGGGCGTTTTGCCTGCTGATGAAGTTTTTGCGGATATCCTCAGAAAACGTGCCAAGCACGTGATTTTGGCGGCGAATAAAGCTGAAGGAAATGCGGGTGAAGCTGGGTTTCTTGAGTGTTATTCATTGGGTCTTGGTGAGCCGCTTCGCCTCTCAGGGGAGCATGGTGAGGGGATCGTTGATCTTTACTCTGTTTTGAAAGATCTCTCTGGTGAATTTGAAGAGCGGGCAAAGCTTGAAGCGCCAGATTTTGATATTGTGATCTCAGAAGAAGACGCTGAGTTGGGTGATGAGGCGCAAGGGGTTTCTCGCGAATTCACCCTCGATAAGCCGTTGCAAATTGCCGTTGTCGGACGCCCGAACGCCGGTAAATCAACACTGATCAACAAGCTCCTTGGCGAGGATCGTTTGCTCACAGGGCCAGAAGCCGGCATTACGCGCGATAGTATTTCCGTCACAATGAATTGGAATGATACCCCAGTGCGTGTTTTTGATACGGCTGGAATGCGCAAGAAGGCCAAGGTTCAAGAAAAGCTTGAGAAACTATCTGTCGCAGATGGTTTGCGGGCCGTAAAATTTGCGGAAGTTGTCGTCGTCTTACTTGATGTTTCAATTCCATTTGAGCAGCAAGACCTACGGATCGCAGATCTTGCGGAGCGGGAAGGCCGCGCCGTTGTGATCGCGGTTAATAAATGGGACGAAGAAAAAGATAAGTCTAATAAGGCGAAAGAACTACGCGAAGAATTTGCACGGCTTCTACCGCAGCTTCGCGGGGCGCAATTGGTTACGGTTTCCGCCAAAAACGGCAAAAATCTTGATAAATTGCAAGAAGCTATTTTGCATGCACACCAAGTTTGGAACCGCCGTGTGGCCACTTCAAAGCTCAATCAATGGCTCGAGGCTATGACTGTTGCGCATCCTCCTCCCGCACCGGGTGGGCGCCGCATCAAGCTACGCTACATGACGCAAGTGAAGGCAAGGCCGCCGCAATTTGTTGTTATGTGCTCGCTTCCCGATGAACTGAATGCATCCTATAAGCGTTATCTGGTCAATGGATTGCGCGAAGATTTCGATATGCCTGGTACGCCGATCAGGCTGCATTTCCGTTCGCAAGCCGATAAAAACCCATTTAAAAACAAGAAAAAATCTACGCCGTCTCGCCTGAGAAAACACTTAGGTAAGAAGCCAGCGAACGAAAAATAAGACGTTATATAAAAAATCAAAGGCCTTTCACGATAAATGAAAGGCCTTTTTTATTTGAGTACTCTGGGTGATTTTATAAGTCGATTTGGATCCAGATTGGGACGTGATCGGAAGGCTTCGCTTTTGCGCGTGTGTAGACATCAATTTGGCAATCCAAAAGAAGATCAGCGGCTTGAGGGCTCATCAAGACATGGTCGATGCGAATGCCGTTGTTTTTATCAAACGCGCCTCTCTGATAATCCCAAAATGTAAAGGTTTCTGGCTCAGCGTTTCGGGCGCGGAGTGCATCCGTTAAACCTAGAGATAATAGTTTTCGATAAGCTTCACGGCTTTCCATACGAAAGAGCGCGTCATCGGACCATTTTTCAGGATGTTTCGCATCTTCTTCTTGCGGTATCAAATTGTAGTCACCTGCAAGAATGAAGGGCTGTTCTTCTGTTAGAAGTGCTTGCGCATGCTGATGCAGGCGCGCCATCCATTTGAGTTTATAGTCATATTTTGACCCCACAATCGGTTTGCCATTTTGATCGAGATCGACGGGATTCCCGTTGGGAAGATAAAGGCCTCCGATGCGAAGAGACCCTTTATCTGTGCAAACTGTTGCTTCAATGTAGCGTGCTTCGATATCATCAGCCTCATCGCGACCTGCGTTTTCAGGGTTGGGTAAACCGCGAGAGACGTCTTCGAGTGGTAGGCGCGATAGGATCGCGACACCATTGAAGCTTTTTTGGCCATGTGTTTCTACAATATAGCCCAGGTCTTCGAAATGAGATTTTGGAAAATTTTCATCAATGGATTTGATTTCTTGCAGCACGACAACATCAGGCTCGGCCTCTTTTAGCCACTCAGAAAGCGCTTCAATGCGAGCTTTGATGCCGTTGATGTTGAAACTTGCGATTTTCATATTGATCACACCAGAAATAGAGAAGTGGAGAGGTTAGCTTAGAGATAGCAGGGATTTAAGATTGTGCAATAGCGCGCCCACATGCAGCAGCAGATGACCATGCCCATTGAAAGTTGTAACCGCCCAGCCAACCCGTCACATCAACGACTTCTCCGATGAAATACAAACCTTTGTTTGCTTTGCTTTCCATCGTTTTGGACGACAAGTTATCGGTATCAACACCGCCAAGAGTGACTTCCGCTGTTCGGTAGCCTTCCGTTCCTGTTGGTTTTAAGGTCAGTTCATGAATTTGATCTGCAATTTCTTTGAAGTCCTTATCGCTGAAGTCGGCTAAATTTCCTGTGGTCTTTATTCCCGCAATTTCCATGCGCGAGAGAAGTGTCTGTGCTAGTTTTTGCGACATGAGTTTCGATAAAGCTGTTTGAAGTTGCTTTTTCCCCATCTGGGACCGGAATGATTGCAATTGCTCTAATAGGGGCTTTTGCGGGGAGAGGTTTAATTTAATCTCATCGCCTTCGCGCCAATAGCTAGATATCTGCAAAACTGAAGGGCCTGAAAGGCCGCGATGCGTGAAGAGCAAAGCTTCGTCGAATTGGGTGTGATTTGCTGAAAGGCGCCCATCAACTGCGGTGCCTGCAAGGGGCTTGATCCATTCGAGCTCATGGGGAGAGAATGTCAAAGGCACAAGGGCAGGGCGCGTTTCGATAAGATCCATCTCAAATTGTTTGGCAATTTGATATCCGATGCCAGAGGCGCCCATCTTAGGTATCGATTTTCCACCCGTTGCAACCACAATATTAGATGCCTTTACGACGATATCTTGTTCGTCTTTTTTAAGGTTTACAATATAGTGATCACTCAGTTTTTGGATGTTTGTAATTTCTGTTTTGAGCCAAATATCTGCTAAAACCGCTTCTTGCATCAGCATCTTGATGATGGCATCAGATTTGCCGTCGCAAAACAGCTGACCAAGCGTTTTTTCATGCCATTTGATATTGTGCTGAGCGAGAAGATCTATGAAATCCCACTGCGTATAACGCGCGAGGGCAGATTTGATGAAGTGGGGGTTTTCAGAGAGGAAGTTATCAGGGCTGGTATAGATATTGGTGAAATTACAGCGCCCGCCGCCCGAAATTCTAACCTTTTGCGCTGGCGCTTTTGCATGATCGATGATCAGCGTATCGCCTTTCGTAAGGCTTGCAAATTTTGCGCAAAAAAGCCCAGCAGCGCCAGCGCCGAGTATGATTGTTTTATATGTTTTCATAATAGGTTCAGGACGCTACATTGAGAAAGAAATGCCGCACCCACAAGAGGAGGATGCATTGGGGTTTTCGACTGTGAAGCGTGCACCAATAATCTCTTCCGTGAAATCAATGACCGCATTTTCTAAAAAGGGCAAAGAAATAGGATCAATGACCACTTCCGCCCCTTTGCCTTTTAAAATGATATCATCATCGGCGCGGTCATCGAGTTTTATTTCATATTGAAACCCAGAGCATCCGCCCCCTTCAACAGCCACGCGCAAAGCTTTATTCTCTCCGCTGGCTTCATTGATCTCGATTAAGCGCTCAAAAGCGCGATCTGTGACTTTTGGAGGAAGAGTTAATGACATGCCATTTCCTTTGCGCTAAAAATGAGCGGTTGGTGAACTCGCTGCAATATGTGGATGGTGCAACGAAGCGATTGTCGCGTTTCTTTTTTATATTATATAAACAGTTTATTATATATAAGGCGGATATTATGTTTCAACAAGGACAAGCGTGATTGTTCGCTTGCTTTATTATGTTAAAAAATTTTGCTACTCAAGATAACCAAAGCCGTGGCCGGCTCTTTTCCGAAAGCTTATCGACGTTTCGATCGCCTTTTCAGCGTGATCGTGATCGTGTGATCCATTCTTCAGCGTTTCGGCGCTTAAAGCATAAGACACAAGTTTTTGTTGAACACGAAGGTGATTATTTCAGAACACGTTTGACCCATTCCATAGAGGTGGCACAAGTTGCGCGCACTTTGTCAGGCGCATTGGGGCTCAATGTTGATCTGGCGGAAACAATCGCTCTGGCGCATGATTTAGGGCATTCGCCTTTCGGGCATACGGGCGAGGATGCGTTGCAGCGCTTGATGGCGCCTTATGGTGGCTTTGATCATAATGCGCAGGCCTTGAGGATTGTTGTAAATCTTGAACGCCATTATGCTGATTTTGATGGTTTAAATTTAACTTGGGAAAGCTTGGAAGGCATTGCGAAGCATAATGGGCCTTTGATTGGTGAGTTTGCGGATTTGAAGCGATACCCTCAAGGCTCCCAGCCATCATATGCGCTTGCGGAAATTAATGATCAATTTGATTTAGAAATTCACACATTTGCCAGCCTCGAGGCGCAAGTTGCAGCGATTGCAGATGATATTGCATATAATCACCATGATCTTCATGATGGTTTGCGAGCAGGGCTATTTGATGCAGACGATCTCATGGAATTGCCTTTGCCAGCGCGCGCCTATACGGATGTTGACCGGAAATACAAAAACTTAGATCCCGAAAGGCGCAATCATGAAGCTTTGCGGCGTATTTTCGGTTATATGGTGGAAGATATCATTGAGACCGCGCAATTGCGCATTGAAAAAGCGAAGCCAACATCTGTGCAAGATGTGCGCGCCTTAGATCATACTTTGATTGAATTTTCTGCAGATTTTTTTAAGGATTTACGGTCGATTAAATCGTTTTTGATGCAAAAAATGTACCGCGCGCCTTCGGTGATGATAGAGCGAGAGCGCGTTACCAAAATCGTCGATGCGCTGTTTCCACTCTTTATGTCAAAGCCAGAATTAATGCCAAGCCATTGGAAAGAAAGCACGGCATCCGTGAAAGATGATACGGCCTTGGCGCGTATTGTTCTTGATTATGTGGCGGGTATGACGGATCGTTTCGCTATTCAGGAATATGAGAGGCTTTGCCTTTAATTCAATTTGCGTATCCTCTATGCTCAGTATGGCGAATTTGGCCGTTGACCAATTGGTGGTTCATGCTAAATCAGAGCTAAGTTTAAAGTGAGAAAATATATGAATCTTTTTGCCGATATCCGCGCACTTGTCGTGACATGTTTAGAACAAATGGTTGCAGAAAATGCTTTGCCTGAAGGCCTAAGCTTTTCTAACGTTGCCGTCGAGCCGCCGCGAGATGCGTCTCATGGAGATATGGCGACAAATGCCGCCATGGTTTTGGCGAAGCCTGCGAAAAGTAATCCACGCGCAATTGCCACTCTGCTTGCACAAAAGCTCAAAGAAGACGCAAGAATTGATGCAGTGGAGATTGCAGGCCCAGGTTTTATTAACTTGCGCTTGAATGCAAGCTTATGGGCCGGTGTTGTTGAAGCAGCTCTCCGTTCTGAGGGGTTTGGGCGTTCTTCGCTCGGTGCGGGCCGCAAAATTAATGTTGAATTTGTTTCCGCTAATCCAACAGGGCCTATTCACGTTGGACATACGCGAGGGGCTGTTTTTGGGGATGCGCTTTCCTCTTTGCTCGAATTCTCAGGCTATGATGTGACGCGCGAATATTACATCAATGATGGGGGCGCGCAGGTGGATGTGCTCGCACGCTCAAGTTATTTGCGTTATTTAGAAGCACATGGTCGACAAGTTGAATTTCCAGAGGGGACATACCCTGGCGATTACCTTGTTCAGGTTGGTGAAAATCTTAAGGCAAAATATGGCGATAGCCTTATTGATAAGCCAGAATCCGAGTGGTTGGCGGAAATCCGTGTTTTCGCAACAGATGCGATGATGGAGATGATTTGTAAGGATCTGAAATCTCTAGGCGTTGAGATGGATGTATATTACTCAGAAAAATCCCTTTACGGAACGGGCAAGATTGAGAGTGCCCTCAAAGAGCTTGAAGATAAGGGTTTGATTTACGAAGGTGTTTTAGAGCCACCTAAAGGGAAAAAACCTGAAGATTGGGAGCCTCGTGAGCAAACACTCTTTAAATCAACAGATCATGGCGACGATGTTGATCGCCCTGTTAAAAAATCGGATGGCTCTTGGACATATTTTGCGCCAGATATTGCGTATCACTATGATAAAGTCCAACGCGGCTTTGATGAGATTATCGATATATTCGGCGCAGATCACGGCGGATATGTGAAGCGGATGAAAGCGGCTGTTTCGGCTCTCTCTGATGGGGCTGTACCTTGTGATGTCAAACTTGTGCAATTGGTTCGGCTGTTTAAAAATGGTGAGCCGTTTAAAATGTCGAAACGGGCGGGTACATTTGTGACGCTCAATGATGTGGTTGATCAAGCTGGCAAAGATGTCACGCGCTTTATGATGCTCACACGCAAAAATGACGCGCCACTTGATTTTGATTTTGCTAAAGTTCTCGAGCAGTCAAAAGACAATCCTGTCTTCTATGTGCAATATGCACATGCTCGCATTTGCTCTGTGCTGCGCAAGGCAAGTGAGCAAGGTGTTGAACTGATTGATACACCACAATTTGACGATGAAGCAGAAATTTCTTTGGCGAAGAAGCTCGCGGATTTTCCACGCCAAGTTGCGATCGCCGCAAAAGCGCATGAGCCACACCGGATTGCCTTTTATCTCTATGAACTTGCCTCTGAGCTGCACTCGCTTTGGAGCAAAGGCAAAGACAATGAAGCGCTTCGTTTCTTGCAAGATGATAAAGACTTAACATCGGCGAAAATCGCCCTACCGCGCGCGACGGCCGTTGTCATTTCGGCGGGCCTTGGTATTCTAGGCGTCGAGCCAGCTCAAGAAATGCGCTAAGTCACTATAGGCGAGAGGCCTTTGCGACTTGAGGCTCGTTTTGAGCCGTTGAGATGGGGGTGGCACTCACTCCCACTCGATAAAAATTCGGTTTTGAAGGAAAAATGATGCAGTGGAATGCGCAGAAGCCACCTTTAAATTCATCGCGTGAAACGCCTTTTAGGGACAATCGTTCCTCAGGGCATCATTACGAAAATGAAGCCCATCATCATAATGCGCATGACTATTACGATGACCATCAAAACTCATATCCATATGAGTATGCAGATGAGCATCCGAACCATTATCAAGACGCGTCACAAAGGGCGAAGCTAGGGTTTGCGCAATGGCTTGGTGCGATCCTTTCTCTCTCTTTAATTGTTGGTTTGGCATATTGGGGCTATAAATTAGCTGTGCGTGATGCTGAAGGGGTTCCGGTTATCCGTGCCTTGGCAGGGGATATACGGTCTTTGCCTGATGATCCAGGGGGAGAATTTGCAACATACCAAGGGCTGAGTGTGAATGAGCTGACGGCTGATGGGTCTGCGGCTGCAACTGCCGATGAGATAACACTTGCTTTGCCTCCTGTGGTTTTAACCGATGAAGATCAGCCGATGTCCGAAGAAGCTATTCGTGCTTTGGCGCAAAACCGCGAGGCGGAAGTTGCTCAGGCGCAAGCAGCGCTCGATGAAAATCCGGTGCAAAGTGCAGAAAATCCAACCACCAATGATCATAATGGCGCTGAAGAGAACGGCATTGAGCTTGAACAAATAGCAGATGAGACAGCTGAAACTGACAGCGTAAATCTTGCCTCAGCAAGGCCGCGCTTGAAACCGCCTGTCCCGGTTCGCCAGCCCTCGAGTTCGGTTGATCTAAATGGTGTGGCAAGTGATCTCTTAGCTGCTTTGAGCAGTTCTATTGAAGTGTCTGTAGATAACATCCCTGAAGGAACACAGCTTGTTCAATTCATGGTTTTTAGTACTGAAGAGCGTGCTTTGGCTGGATGGGATCGTTTGACGCAAAAGTTTGGTGATCTGTTTGACGATAAGCTGCGTGTGATAGAAAAGGCGCAAAATGGCAGCAATGTTTTTTACAGGCTTCGGGCATTGGGATTTGCAGATTTAGAACAAGCAAATACTTTTTGTGCTGCGATTTCAGCAAGCAACGAACAATGCGTGCCGACGTTACAAAAATGAAATTAGCGATGAAATTGTAAACCTTAGAGTGAGTTTTTATGGGGCAAGGTGCATATATATTTGGATGTGAAGGATTAAAACTTTCACAAAATGAGGCTTCATTTTTCAAAGAGAGTGATCCTTGGGGCTTCATACTATTTGCGCGCAATGTTGATCATCCGGATCAGTTGAAGGCCTTATGTGGCGAGCTGAGGGAATGCCTTGGAAGAAATGTTCCTATTTTGATTGATCAAGAGGGAGGGCGCGTTCAGCGCCTGCGTGCCCCATATTGGCGAGAGTTTCTGCCGCCCTTAGATCAAGCTGCCATCGCGAAAGATCCTCAGCGTGCCATGTGGCTTCGCGGCCGTTTACTTGCGGAAGATTTGCAGTCGGTGGGCATCGATGTGAATTGCGCGCCGTCTTTAGATGTTGCTCAAAATGATACGCATAGGTTTTTGAAGAACCGCTGTTACGGCTTTGATGCGGGCACTGTTGTTTCTCTCGCGCGTGAGCTTGAGCAGGGGTTGGCTGCTGGAGGCGTGGCGGCTGTTATGAAGCATATCCCTGGGCACGGTAGGTCGCTCTTGGATACGCATCTCAAGCTGCCTCGCGTGAGCGCATCTCTTGATGACTTAAGAGAAGATTTCGAACCGTTTGTGGCTTTCAATCATCTGAGTATGGCGATGACAGCGCATATTATCTTTGAAGCGATTGATCCAGATCACTGCGCAACGCAAAGTCCTTTGGTGAGCCAATTTATCCGCAATCAAATCGGCTTCAACGGATTACTTATGTCTGATGATCTCTCCATGGAAGCTTTAGATGGATCCATCTTTGAGCGTGCGCAAATGTCGATCCATGCGGGATGTGATATTGCATTGCATTGCAATGGCAAACTCAATGAGATGGAAGAAGTCGCCCAAATAGGAAGCCTCTCTCCTGCGGCTCAAAAACGAGCAGACCACGCCTTCAATGCCCGCCCATATAGGCAAGAAGGGGATATTCAGGCGTTTGAAGCGGAGTTGAAATCCCTTTTGACCTCCTCTTAGAGGACTGAGGCAGCTTCTTTTTTCTTGTGTTGAGCGGGGTGTTGTTGCCGCATTTTATGGATACGCCGGAAGATCGTATCAGGAGCGCGGTTGAGTTCGTCAAAAATTGATCGCGAGATCCACGCGCATGGCGTCCCATCACAATCTAATATCTTATCGTAAATTACGGATAGGATATTTCGATCTAAATCTCCAAATCGGATGGCATAAGGAGAGAGGCCCATTGTTGTTGCTTTTTTTGAGTTTTCTGAGCGGCCTTTCAGATTGAAAACCTGATCACCATCCACCCCTGAAAAGCTTCTTTCCGTATCATGGAGCTTCATCATGCTGATGAGCAAAAATATTTCTCGCCCTAAGTGGCGCTCCGCCTCACTTTTGCCGTGTTCACCGAAAGTCATCAAAGATGAAACCTTCCATCTCAATGAAAGAGTGTCCACTAAAAACTCCCATTCCTCTTCCCATAGGCGATACCATAGCTCTTTCATTTCTGTAGGAAAATTATCTCTTCGTGACATCATAATCAAACAACCAACAAGGAAATGAAGCTCAGGTTTTCCAGAAAATCGCGGGCGCAGTTTTGCCTTTTTGTAGCTAAAGCTGTTGTTTTCTTTTTTTGAAGGCTCACATTTGGGGAGGGTTGGGACGTTCGTCGACTTTAAGGGAGCGAAATCTATATCTGCTGCGGGCAGCTCGCCTTTTTCAAAAAGCAAAGGCGTGCGCCGCTTGATATATTCACCATATAAACCATCTAAGCCCTTATTATATGTATATCCTGTAGGAGATTTTATATATGTTTCTATAGAATAGAAATTCTTGGTTTTAGCGACTTTATTGAATTGTTTTGTGTGATTTGAAAAACTCATAATCGCGCCTTTTTTAAATTTCGTAAGGTGAACATATGAGTAAGATGACCGAAGAAACCTAAAATTGATTTAATTTTTAAATAAGAAAGAATTAAAATTTAAAATCAATATATTAATAGG